>REAQ01000201.1 GCA_004294195.1 Sphingobacteriales bacterium
GAAGTGCGAAGGCTTTGCACTTCTCCCTTCATCTTCTCCCTTCATCGGAAAAAACATAAAAAAAGCCGCTCATAAGAGCGGCTCGCTAACACGTTGGTTTCAGAGGTTGTGCCAGCTAAATAGGTCTATTTATTTACGGCGCATCCTTTTGTAATGCTTTATCGGGTAATACTCAGGGTGTTGAGTAAGTTTCTCCATCAGTGTTCTGAACATGTCCGACAATGAAATTCTGTATAGCATAGCGATTGGATTTAGTGGGTAACGAATAATGGCCGCCTTTATTGCAAGGCGGATGATAAATTTTAACCTTGGTTAACCTTAATGCCAGTTTCATTAACCGTTCCAAGCCCTTTTCCCGGCTAGTTTAGCCGAAGAAACCAAGGCGTTATGAAAAAGCTGGCATTACTCTGTACAATATTATTATCTCTTTCTGTGAAAGCGCAACAAGGGGTCGTTAAAGGAAAACTAAAAGATACCCTCACCAACCAACCGATTGCCGCAGCTACCATCACCCTAATGACCAAGGCCGATTCTTCGTTGGTCTCATTTACGATGTCAAACGACAAAGGTGAGTTTACCCTCACAGGTATTGCCCAGGGCAAGTACCGCCTGCTGGTCACACACCTTAACTACCATAATACCGTACGAAATCTAGACATCACAAATACCCAAAACGATGCAGACCTCGGCATAATTCCCATGAGTGATAAAGTAAAGACCCTTGCTGAGATCATAGTAGAAGCCGAAGCTCCTCCAGTAACCATGAAAAATGACACCATTGAATACCATGCTGGCGCTTTTAAAACACCCCCCAACGCCAATGTGGAAGACATGCTCAAAAAACTTCCGGGCGTAAAAGTGGATAAAGACGGGACCGTACGCGCGCAGGGACAGAAAGTAAACAAAGTATATGTGGATGGCAAGGAGTTCTTCGGCAATGACCCTAAGATCGCCACCCGTAATCTTCCCGCTGACGCAGTGGATAAGGTGCAGGTGTATGATAAACAAAGCGACCAGTCGCAGTTGACCGGGTTCGATGATGGGAATAGTGAAAAAACCATCAACCTCAAACTTAAGAAAGATAAAAAGAAAGGCGTATTTGGGAAGATAACCGCAGGTGCGGGTACCGATGGCCGATATGAAGGAAGATTCAATATCAATTCATTTAAAGGAGAGCGACAAATCTCTGCCCTCGGTATGGCGAATAATACAAATGCAGAAGGATTCTCGTTTATGGACCTGCTTAACTTCAGCAGCAGCGGTATCCAGCGAAACGGCGGTAACATCAGCATCAATATCAGCGAGAATGACCCTGCCTCCGCGCTAATGGGCGGGAACAATAATACCGGCATCAACAATACCGTTGCGGGGGGAATCAATTACAATGATCTCATCGGTACTAAAACAGATCTCCGCAGCAACTACTTCTATAGCAGATTTAATCCCGTAATCAATAAACAATTGTCCAGACAATACCTGCTCCCCGACTCATCATACTTTTATAATCAGGGTTCAGAATCCGATAACATCAGCAACACGCATCGGATGAATCTTTCATTGGAATACCGGATAGACTCATTGAGCTCATTGAAGATAACACCCTCCTTAGGCTATCAACAGGCCAGCAATAGAACAACATCGGTCTATCAAACCACCAGCGGTACTGGGTTACTCACCAATAGTGGCACCACCGACTATCAAACTTCTTCCAGTGGATTTAATCTCAGCAATGAGATTCTCTACAGGAAAAAATTCAGGACCAAAGGAAGAACACTCTCGCTTGCCCTCAACAATGGATGGAACAGGGCCGATGGAGATGGGTATCAACAGTCCCTGAACAAGTTCTTCAATCCCGATGGCTCAGAACTAAAGAGTGACAGCATCAATCAATTCCTGTTGAACCAATCTGCCATGAACAGCTACCAGGCAAGGGCTACCTATACCGAGCCCATAGGTAAAAGATACCTGGTAGAGTTAGGCGCTACCAGAAGTCAAAACAACAATGAGAGCTTCCGTGAAAACTATAACTATAACCCTGTGACGGATGCCTATGACAAACTGAATACCCTATTGACCAATGATTTCAGGAGCACCTATCGCCTCAGCAATCTTGGTGCTAAACTTCGTTATCAAAAAAAGAAGATCAATGCTACCATTGGTGCGCAATGGCAGGAGGCTGGTCTGGAAGGCTCATTGACAAGGAATGGAAAAGATACCACCATCAGCCAGAAATTCTATACCATATTGCCAAATGCGAGAATGCAGTACAATTTCACGCGATTCAGAAATCTCTCCCTAAACTATCTCAGCAGTACGCTTCAACCTCAGATCAGCCAATTGCAGCCCATTCCTGATATCAGCAACCCACTGAACATCTACATCGGCAATCCACTGCTTGATCAGGAGATTTCACATTTCGTATCCATGAACTATATGAGCGCTACGCCTTTCAAGGGAACAAATTTTTTCGCTTTCCTAACACTGCGGGCAACACAGCATAAAATCGTGAACAGTGATTCCATTACCAACACTGGCGTGAAGTATACCGTGCCTGTCAATGCAGAAGGCGTTTACAGCATCAGCGGAGATGTTACCTGGTCATTCCCAATCAAGCCCATCAAAAAATCTACCCTTAACCTGAGTCTTTTCGCCTCAACGGCTCATGATGTGCAGTTTGTAAACCGACTCAAAAACAATATCCGTACGCATCAGTTGAGACCCGAGTTTCGCTTTGATCACAACGGCATCGAAAAACTGAACTGGGGCATCAATGCAGCCACTTCATTTTTTGCCAGCCAGTACTCACTGCAGCCGGGGCCTACACCATCAATGCCAGGCGTGCGGATGGCTTCAATGCTAATGTTCCGTTATGGAACGCATCCTTCAGCAAGTTATTCCTGAAATATAACCGCGGAGAGGTCAAACTGCGGGTCTTTGATTTACTCAACCAGAATATTGGCATCGCCAGAACCAGCAATGCCAACTATATTGAAGACACGCGCATTAATAACCTCAAACGTTATTTCATGCTCAGCTTTACGTACAGTCTGAGTAAGCAGGGACTGGGCGGCGGTGGACAAGGCGGAATGATCAGAGTAGTTCGATAAACTGTTATGGCAAGGGAGAAGATAAAGGGAGAAGTGCGAAGAGCGGGCTCTTCGCACTTCTCCCTTTATCTTCTCCCTTACTTAAAGTTCAGATTTAACTAAACAAATACTCCACATCCTCCCTTGAAAGGCTCTTCACAAATGTGGCATCGTCTGCAATGAGATCTTTCGCAAGTGCGCGTTTACGATCCTGTAGCTGAAGGATCTTGTCTTCAATGGTATCCTTACAGATCATTCGATAGGCAAAGATGTTCTTGGTTTGACCAATACGGTGGGTACGGTCGATGGCCTGCTGCTCCACTGCGGGGTTCCACCAGGGATCCACGATGTATACATAGTCGGCAGCGGTAAGGTTAAGACCAACACCACCCGCTTTCAGAGAGATCAGGAACACCCGTACATTATCATCAGCCTGGAAACTGCGGATTGCTTTTTCACGATCGATGGCCGTTGTGGACCCATCGAAATATTCAAAAGGTACATTCAGCGCTATTAGTTTCTCTTTGATGAGCGCTAGCATTCCGAGGAACTGCGAGAAAATCAACGCCTTGTGGTTCCCGATATTCTCAGTAATCTCCCGGCCCAGTTCATCCAGTTTGATAGATACATTGGGATATCTCTCCACCTCGTTCATAATAGACGGTGAGTCGCAGATCTGCCTGAGTTTCATCAGACCCTGCAGGATGGTAAGCTGGGATCTTTCAATGCCCTGCTCGTTGATCACGCCAAGGATCTTATTTCTGAAATCATTCCTGAACGCATCATAGATCTTGCGTTGTTCGTCTTCCATCTCACAGAAGAGAATGGTCTCCGTTTTTTCCGGAAGATCTTTGGCCACCTGTTCTTTGGTGCGGCGTAATATGAATGGATATAATAGTTTCTTCAGATGGTCTTTTTGCTCCGGCTCACTAAATTTATCAATGGGCGTGGCAAACTCGTTCCTGAAAAATTCGATGCTGCCCAGCATACCCGGATTCAGGAAGTTCATCTGGGCATAAATATCAAAGGTATTGTTCTGAAGCGGCGTACCCGACAAACAAAGCCTGTTCTTAGAACGAAGCAACGATGCCGCCTTGGTTACCTTTGAGTGCGGATTTTTGATGGCCTGCGACTCATCCAGGATCACAAAATCAAATTCAATCTCCAGCATCAGCTTGATGTCACTCCGTAAAGTTCCGTAAGTGGTAATGATAACGTCAACAGGTTCAAATGTTTTTTTATCCCTCGCCCTGTCGCCCCCATGATGGATCAAGTATTTGAGCTCAGGTGTAAACTTCCTGATCTCATTCTCCCAGTTAAACATCAGTGTGGTAGGACAAACAACCAGGCCTGTCAACTTAACATTTTGGTCTTTCAACGCCTGGATGAAACTGAGTGCCTGCAAGGTTTTACCGAGACCCATGTCATCAGCCAGAATACCACCCCAACCCACTTCGCTGAGATAATTCAACCAGTGATAACCTGCCACCTGGTAAGGCCTGAGGATATGTGCGAGTTCTTTTGGAGGATCCACTTCGTTGATGCGGTTGAAACTGCGGAGCCTTTCATAACGTTCCTCCAATTCTATCAACACTTCTTCATCGCTTCGCTGATCATACAACTCGTCAATGATGCTCAGATGATATTTTGAAAGCTTCAGCTCATCCGCCTTTCCTTCGCCCACCCTGAACAGCAGTGAATATTTTTTCAACCACTCTTCCGGAAGGATACCGAGTGTGCCGTCATTCAGCTGCACAAACTGTTGCTTGTTGGTGAGGGCTCGCTTAATCTCGGCAATAGACACCTGCTGGTCTCCGAACACCACATCCACCTTGGCATCAAACCAATCTACACCGCTCGAGATCCGGATCTTGGTATTAGGTTTAGCCGTATTGAAACGGAAATTTTTAAGTACGTCGAATCCGGTAACAGGAACTTCCATTTCCCGCATCGCATCTACAAAAAGGAAGAACCAATTATTCTTCAACACATCGTTCCCCTTCAACACGAGTGCAGCACCATCCGGACGCATGAAATTAGAATGCAGTCCTTCGAGTTTCCGGATAAAATCCATTTCCGCGTCCTTATTACGATTGATCATCATCACGCGATCTCCGGAAGGGATGATGATGTTATCCTTATCATTAAAACGGATATCATATCCTTTATAACTGAAGGTGGGAATAAACAACAGGTAGTCGCCCTTCTCCTGCAACTGCAGTCTGATCTCAGGATCGCCTTCTTTGATATCTGCCACGAGCGACTTGTCAAACTCAACCGGGTAGTTCCTGGAGATGGGCATCACTACTTTCTGCAGATATGCGGGCCACGCCTCTTTGCTGATCTTCAATACACCTTTGGGCATGAAATCCAGCAACACTTCAAAATCGTCTTCCTTGTCCCAGAGATACATGACATCGTCATAAATCATCATCCAATCGGCCCCCCATTCATTGTCCTGCATCTCGATCTCTAATTCATTCACGCGAGCAACGGCCTTCACTTCAATCTCATCGCCAAGAGGCGTTACATGAAATGCCGGACGCAACGGATCATTGCTGATCTTCACCTGCTTCAGGTTTGCGGTCACAAAATTTTTATGTTCGGGGAGAACATAGAACGGCGTTCTACCTTCATTCTCGCGGAAAAGCTTCCGGAGTTTAGGCAGCATATACTCGATGATCAACGCTTTGGTATCTGCCGGCAACTCCTCATCTTCCTGCTGGATAATATTCTCCCAGATGCCGGAGAAAGGCGAGTTCCTGCTCACAAACTTATTGATCTCGGATGGTTGGAATTTCCGAAGTTGCTGTACCAATGTAGCGTCATCCTCCGTCATTCCTTCGGCACTCACAAAGCGGGAGAGATCAACCTTTTCCACCTTGCCGTTGAATGCCGCCGCACCATTTGTTTCACCCACTACAGCGTCTATAGTGAATCCTGGAAACTGCTTGTGGTTGGCGTTAAAGACCACACCCACTTTCTGGGCGCTAGTGATGGTGACCACTTCCGGTTCAATATTCACCACTTCAGGCTTGAGTTCCACTTTTGGCCTCGGCGCGTTAGCAAGCGGCACGATGCGCTTGATTGATGAATCCAACACCCTTAAGAAGGGCTTGCCATCTTTGTAGGCAAATTCAAATTTCTTCTCCCAGCCATCATCGCGGGTACTCCACCCGTAGGCTTCCAGTAATTTGTTCTTCTCTTTCTCCCAGTTCCGAATAGAATCAAAATAATTAGGACCGTAGGCATTCAAGAGCTGTACAAACAGGATGACCTTATGTATGCAAAGCGGATGATTCTCTTCCTCACATTTGCAGGAGGTGTCAAAATTCCGCTCTTCATTTTTCTGGATGACCACCGGATAATGACCGTCTTCATATTCAAGCATCGCCTCAACGCGCTCGTCTTTGGCCGCATTGATGGTGGCTTTTTGTGTACGCAGATATACCTCAGCTTCCGCATAAGCATCAGGATTTGAAAGCAGCCTGATCGATTTAAGATCGATGTGCTTCATCTTGATGATAGTATGCCGCTGGTGGTATACGATGCCTTTCTCGCCCAGAATATTCTTATCCAGCAGTTCCTGCAACTGAAGCAGGGATGCGGTTTCGTGGCGACAAATATCGCCAAGGTTATAGGGGCAGGTACAACGGATGGAAAGGGTCTTGGGGTCCTTATATTTCTGAATATAGACCTTATAGAAGGTGTTATAGTTATCGTCCTTCACCCTGAACGTTACGGAGTTCAGCAGTTCATCGTGTTCAATAAACTCTACGTATCCGATAGCATGGATCTTCTTGCCTCTCCTGATCACTTCATCAGTCCCGCTATTGTAAATAAATTTCAAAAGGTGCGATAATGCCATAAAATTTCAAGCAACCCACGGATGGAAAAAGGGTAATCTGCAAAAGTAAAGGAAAAAAGCTTGATTTAGCCTTGTTTAACCTCTTTGAAATGCGCTTCGCCAGGCGCTGGAGAAACGGCAGTCCAGCCCCCATCTACTACCAGGGTCTGTCCAGTGATATGACCCGCCTGGTCAGACAAAAAAAAGAGAGCGGCATCCGCTATATCGTTTGTGGTAGCGGGTTTCCGCAAAGGAGTCAGATTAGACCAGGTTTCATCATACTCCGGTTCGATGGCCATGGTACGCTCCGTAATGGTGGCGCCAGGTGCTATTGTATTGATCCTGATCCGATAAGGAGAAAGTTCAATGACGAGGTTGCGGGCCAGCATCTGGATAGCTGCCTTGGTCATGGCATAAGCCGCAAGATACTTATGGGATTGAACGCCCACCACGGAACTCATCAAAAGGATGCTGCCACCCTGTTGTTGATTCTTCATTTGTTGGGCAGCCGCCTGTGCAAGAAAAAATGTACCGGCCATGTTCAGTTGCAACAGTTCTTGCATGGCCTCTGGCGTGTAAGAAAAAAAGTCACCAAATGTAGTGATCCCTGCATTGGCAACCACCCCATCGATCTTACCTGATTTTTCAACGGCAACGTCAACCATGTGGCGGATGAATTGTACATCCCCCGCATCACCTGCAATGGGTGTTGCGTCACCGCCAGCGTTACGGATCTTCTGCGCCCCTTCAATTGCTAATGCTTCACTTATATCATTCAGAAATACTACTGCTCCTTGCGAAGCAAGACGCTCAGCAATGGTAAAGCCAATTCCCTGTCCCGCCCCGGTGATGATATATGTCTTGTTGATGAACATAATTGTATTCATTGCCACATTACCGCATTGCCAAATTGCCCCATTGTCAATGGCTATCTCTCGTGATCTCGCTCCCCGATCCGCCAACACAAAAATCCATGTCAACGCCGAGGTGTGCCTGCAATACATGCCGCTGATACAGTTGCACATAGCCTCTTGCCGCAACGTTGTGCGATGGCTTCCAGGCCAGGCGCCTGCGCGCAAGCTCTGCTTCATCCACCAGCAGGTTTAGCGTACGCCCTGACACATCCAGTTCAATCCAGTCGCCATTTTGTACAAGTGCCAAATTGCCGCCCATGGCAGATTCCGGCGAGATATGCAGTACCACGGTGCCGAATCCTGTTCCACTCATCCGTCCATCAGAGATGCGCACCATATCATGTACTCCTTGTTCCAGTAATTTTTTCGGCACACTCATATTCCCTACTTCGGGCATACCTGGATAACCAATGGGACCAACGTTCTTTAGCACCAACACACTATCCTTAGTAACAGGGAGCAAAGGATCGTCTATACGTGCATGATAGTCTTCGATGTTTTCAAAAACCACAGCCTGGCCCTTGTGTTGCATGAGCTCCGGCGTGGCAGCCGTTGGTTTCAACACAGCGCCATCGGAACAGAGATTTCCTGTCAACACCACCAATCCGGTGTCTGGCTTAAATGGCTTCTCCAATGACCCAATCACCTCTTCATCATAACAATGTGCCAGCAAATAATTTTGTTCGATGGGTTTTCCCGAAACGGCGAGAGCCTTTTGATGCAGTCTTGCATGCAGGGCCTTCATCACGGCTGGTAAACCACCCGCGTAATAAAAGTCTTCCATGAAATATTTGCCGGAAGGCTGAAGGTTTACCAGCAAAGGAATATTGGCAGATAAAACATCAAAATCTTTCAGTGTAAGTGTAATGCCTGCTCTTCCCGCAATGGCAAGTAGGTGAACCACAAAATTGGTAGAGCCACCGATGGCTGCATTCACCATGATGGCGTTTTCAAAAGCCTCACGCGTGAGTACTTTAGACATACGCAGATCCTCTTTTACCATTTCCACAATGCGCTGTCCGGAATACTGTGCCAATACTTTTCGCCTGCTGTCTGCTGCAGGAATAGCTGCATTTTCAGGAAGGGTCAATCCCAGCGACTCCACCATGCAGGCCATCGTAGACGCAGTACCCATCACCGCGCAATGGCCGCGGGACCTGCACATGCAGGCTTCGGCAACCGTCAGTTCTTCCTGACTCATCTCTCCGCTTCGTACGGCATCATTGAACCGCCACACATCCGATGTACCAATGGTCTTGCCCTGAAAACGGCCGGTAAGCATGGCACCGCCGGAAACAACAATGGTGGGGAGATCAACACTTGCTGCACCCATCACGAGAGAAGGCGTTGTTTTATCACATCCGCAAAGCAATACCACACCGTCCATGGGATTGGCGCGGATAGACTCTTCTGTATCCATTGCGGCAAGGTTACGGTAAAGCATAGCCGTAGGTTTGATCAGCGTCTCTCCGAGGCTCATCACTGGAAACTCAACCGGAAATCCTCCCGCAGCAATTACGCCTTTTTTGACAGACTCTGCAAGCTCCCGAAAATGAGCATTGCAAGGCGTAAACTCACTCCAGGTATTGCAAATACCGATCACAGGCTTACCTCTGAACTCTTCATCGGGAATACCCTGGTTCTTCATCCAGGCCCTGTAAATGAACCCGTCTTTCCCGGTTCTGCCAAACCAATCCT
>REAQ01000202.1 GCA_004294195.1 Sphingobacteriales bacterium
CGCATCCCGATGCGTGACGGCGTGAAGTTGTATACGGTGATCTATATTCCAAAAGACAGCACAATCAACTATCCGATCCTGATGGAACGGACACCTTACAGTGCGGGACCTTATGGAGAAGATAAATATGCAAGGCGCATCGGCCCAAATACATCCCTGATGAAAGAGCAATACATTTTTGTATACCAGGATGTACGCGGACGGTATATGAGCGAAGGCAGTTTCCGGGAAATGACGTCTAACGATCCAACGAACAAAACACCGGATGAATCCTCCGATGCATTTGACACCATCGAGTGGTTGCTGGCCAACCTTACCCATCACAATGGAAAGGTAGGATTATACGGTATCTCCTACCCCGGTTTTTATGCAACCGCCTCCCTGCCAGATGCACACCCTGCTATCAAAGCAGTATCCCCACAGGCACCCGTAACCGATGAATTCATGGGTGACGATGCCAACCACAAAGGCGCATTTTTCCTGATGGACAATTTCGGGTTCATGAGTTATTTCGATGCGCCCCGCACTGGGCCCGTAGAAGATTATGGCTCAAATATTGTGACTGAGCGCTACAAAGATGCTTACGCATTCTTTCTGCAATTGGGTCCATTAAAGAATACGCTGAAGCCAGAATACTACGGAAAAACAAATGGGATCTTTAAAGAATATCTCGCGCACGATACTTATGATGAATACTGGAAAGCAAGAAACATCCGCACGCATCTGAAAAATGTTAAGCCCGCCACCTTGATCGTAGGTGGCTTGTTTGATCCTGAAGATCTGTTTGGTGCGCTGGAAACATATAAAGCCATCGAACAACAAAATCCGGTGAACAAGAATACCATCGTGATGGGACCCTGGACCCACGGTGCATGGGCTCGTGGCAACTGGGAAAAATATGCGGGACAAAATTTTGGCATGAATACCTCGAAGTATTTCCAGGATTCACTAGAGACCCCGTTTTTCAATTACTACCTGAAAGACAAAGGCAACTTCTCCATGCCCGAAGCCGTGATGTTTGAAACCGGCAGTAACCAATGGCGGAAATATGATGTTTGGCCAGCGAAGAATGTGCAACCCACAACCTTCTACCTCCAACCTGATCACAAGTTAAGCCAGAAGAAGAAAGGAAAAGGTTTCAGTGAGTACATTTCCGATCCTGCAAATCCTGTCCCCTACACAGCTGCCACCATGAGTGGAAGGAACAATGAGTACATGGCGGAGGACCAGCGCTTCTCATCCAAACGCAATGATGTATTGTGGTTCCAGACAGATACGCTGAAAGCACCCCTTACCGTTGCCGGTAAGGTGACTGCAGATTTACAGGTGAGCATAACCGGTAGTGATGCCGATTTCATTGTGAAACTGATCGATGTGCTTCCGGATGGTACGCAACGCCTCGTCAGGGCCGAAGTAATGCGTGGTAAATTCCGGAACAGTTTTGAACAACCAGAAGCATTTTTGCCAGGCAAAATTAGCAGAGTCCGTTTTGAACTGCCCGATGCCTCACACCAGTTCCTGCCCGGACATCGACTGATGGTGCAGGTACAGAGCTCGTGGTTTCCGCTAGTTGATCGTAATCCGCAAAAATTCATGCGCATTGCTGAAGCCGATGAAAAGGACTATCAGAAGTCCACCATTAAAGTACATGCAACTTCAAAGATTGAAATAGAAACGTTATGATATCAACAACTCAATAACTCAGTAACTCAATAACTCAGTAACTCAGTAACTCAATAACCCAATAACAAAATAACCTAATAACACTTAACCACTCACATGAATCTGGAATTCAACAAGAACGAAGACAAGATGAAACTCGCCGTCAGCGAGTTGAAGCAGCGTTGGGAGAAGGTAAGTCTGGGCGGTGGAAAGAAAGCCATCGAAAAACAACACGAGAAAGACAAACTTACCGCAAGGGAGCGGATTGAATACCTGCGTGATAAAGACAAAGCCTTTGTCGAAATCGGCGCTTTCACCGGCGAGGGTATGTATGAAGAATATGGGGGTTGTCCATCCGGTGGCACCGTTGCAGGTGTGGGCTATGTAAGTGGAAGACAGTGTGTCATTGTTGCCAACGACCAAACCGTTAAAGCAGGTGCCTGGTTTCCGATCACAGGAAAGAAAAACCTGCGGTTGCAGGAGATCGCAATGGAGAACCATCTGCCCATCATCTATCTCGTGGATAGTGCCGGTGTGTTCCTGCCGATGCAGGATGAGATCTTTCCGGACAAAGAACATTTCGGCCGGATCTTCCGCAACAACGCACGCATGAGCGCCATGGGCATTACCCAGATTGCTGCGGTGATGGGAGCCTGTGTGGCGGGTGGAGCCTACTTGCCGATCATGAGTGATGAAACGCTGATGGTGGAAGGCAAAGGATCTATTTTTCTTGCTGGTCCATACCTGGTGAAAGCAGCGATCGGAGAAGACATTGAACTGGAAACCCTCGGCGGTGCAGTGACGCATACAGAGATCTCGGGTATTGCAGATTATAAGTTCCCAACTGAAGAGCAAACCCTCGACGAGGTGAAAAAAATCATGGGTAAGCTCGGTCCTGCTCAACAGGCAGGGTTCAATCGCATCGCACCCGAAGCGCCAGCAAAAGATCCTAAAGAGATCTACGGGCTTTTCCCGGCAGATAACAACAAGCCATATGATATGGTGGACGTGATCGAACGTATCGTAGACAAATCGGACTTCGATCAATTCAAAAAAGATTACGGCAAGAGCATCCTTTGCGGCTATGCAAGGATCGACGGCTGGGCCGTGGGCATTGTAGCCAACCAGCGCAAGATTGTGAAGAGCAGGAAAGGCGAAATGCAGATGGGTGGCGTGATCTATAACGACAGCGCTGACAAAGCAGCAAGGTTTATCCTGAACTGCAACCAGAAAAAGATCCCGCTGATCTTCCTGCAAGACGTGACTGGTTTCATGGTCGGTAGCCGAAGTGAGCATTCCGGCATCATTAAAGACGGTGCAAAATTGGTGAATGCCGTTGCCAATTCCATCGTTCCAAAGATCACCATCATAGTAGGCAACTCTTATGGCGCAGGAAACTATGCAATGTGTGGCAAGGCTTATGATCCTCGCTTTATCTTCGCATGGCCCACCGCCAAGATAGCAGTGATGGGTGGTGAGCAAGCAGCTAAAACCTTGCTGCAGATCCAGGTCTCTTCTATGAGGGCACAGGGCAAAGAGATTGGGGCAGAGGAAGAAAAAGAGATGTTGCAGAAGATCATCGATAAATACAATACCCAAACCACACCTTATTATGCTGCGGCAAGGTTGTGGGTGGATGGTATCATAGACCCTATCCGTACCCGTGAGGTGATCTCTGAAAGCCTTCATGCAGCAAATCATGCACCCATTGACTCTTCCATGAAACTGGGCGTGTTCCAGGTTTAAAACATGTTGTTATGACAATTCCCGTTTATCAGGTAGACGCATTTACAAGTAAACCCTTTGCCGGAAACCCCGCGGCAGTTTGCCCGTTGGATGAATGGATTTCTGATGAGCTCATGCAGAAGATTGCGATGGAGAATAACCTCGCTGAAACCGCATTCGTCGTTCCTTATGAAGATGCGTTTCAGATCCGCTGGTTCACACCAACAGTAGAAGTAGACCTCTGCGGACATGCTACCTTAGCTACGGCGCATGTGTTTTTCAACCATCTTTCATACAACGCAAACCCATTGCGTTTGTATTCCAAATCAGGATGGCTCACGGTGTCTAAAGAGATCGATGGCAAACTCACCCTTGATTTTCCCGCTGATCCGGCAAAGCCCTCGGATATCCCGGATGGCTTGTTCGAAGCACTCAATGTATTTCCTAGTCTGGTGTTCAAAGGAAAATTTGATTACCTCGTGGAACTGAAAAACGAAGAAGAAGTACGCAACCTGAAACCAGATTTTAAAGCCCTTTCGGTTATCCCTTCCCGTGGGATTATTGTTACGGCGCTTGGCACAAAACATGACTTTGTATCGAGGGGATTCTTTCCGCAAAGCGGCATTGATGAAGATCCGGTGACGGGCTCCGCGCATTGTTTACTCACCACGTATTGGAACCAAAAAACGGGTAAGGATTATTTCTTTGCACAACAGGCATCGGCAAGATCCGGCGAGATGGTTTGCAGGCTTAGAGGAGACCGCGTGTTGATGACAGGTGAAGCCGTAACCGTGTTGAAAGGAGAAATCTACTGCTGATGATCAATGAGCGCGGACTGACGATGTATACCGATGGTTCTTCCCGCGGCAACCCTGGCCCTGGAGGGTACGGTACCATCCTGATCTGGAAGGGACGACGAAAAGAATTATCCGGCGGCTACAAAAGAACCACCAACAACCGAATGGAGATCATGGGCGTGATCAAGGGGCTGGAAGCGCTGAACCGAAAAGGACTGAATATCAAGGTTTACTCCGATAGCCAGTATGTAGTGAAGGCTGTGAAAGAAGGCTGGCTGAACACCTGGATCAGAACAAATTTCAAGGGTGGCAAAAAGAACCCTGATCTATGGTTGCGTTACTACGAACTATCCAAGGATCACCATATTGAATTCGTGTGGGTGAAAGGGCATGCCACCAATCCGTATAATAACAGGTGCGATGAATTAGCCACTGCCGCAGCTGATGGCAGTAACTTGTTGAACGACGAAGGTTATGAGGAAGCTACTAGCTAGTAGCTATTAGCTAATAGCCGTTCTTGTGGCTTTTGACACAAGATAATAGCCGCCAAAGAACACTGCACTGAAAAACAGCGTTGCCAGAATACTCATTTGGTAAAAAGGAAGGCCATCGGCATACACCATCATCAGACCTTCAAAAGTTTTCGGCCTGTTGTATCCACCGCCACCGATCCACACCATGAAATTAGAAATGAGGAAGTAGGCAGTAGGTGCTGCAAGCGATCCTGTAGCGATACTTAATACATTACGTTGCTTCACAAAAAATCCGATCACAGTCAAGCCGCAGATCAGTAGGTAGTTCCCGAGTTGTCCATCGTAAAAACCCTGGATCTTGGTGTAACCGAGGTTGAAAAGAACCTGGTACAAAGCGTCAGAAAGGAACATAGAGAGCAAAGGCAACAGGAACGCAAACTTCTTGTTGGTGCAGATGGCACCTGCAAACAATGCCATGGCAATCTGTGGTGCAAAACCCATTGGTCTGGGTAAAACACGATACAGGGATGCAACAATCACCAACAAAACAAAACTTATAATCAGGTTCCTATTGAACTTCATGAAATTTCCTTTAGAACTGCGAAAATACGCAAAATTCAAATGTGGTAGTGCGGTAATACGGCGGTGCAGCGATGTAAATGTGGATATGTGGAAAAGGAGTCTCACGGCACAAACGCTCTTACCAACCTAACCCCTACTCCCTCAACCCTAACGCCTTCTCCCGCCGGAATAAAGAAAGACGCCCCCTTCTCCAACCTCCAACCTCCACCTTCAACCTTCGCCTCCCCTTGCCCGTCCAAAACAAGCATGATCTCCGGTCCAGTTGTAGCGAACGTATATCCGTTTTGTTGAACGGTTGCTGCCACCAGGCTAAAGTCGTCCACCGGGCAGTCAAACAATTGCTCATATTTGTTGCTGCCGGCGTCCATCGGTTGAGGTACGATGGCCTCAAATCGGATATGCTTCATCAGCTCCGGCACATCCACAAATTTGGGCGTGAGGCCACCTCGTAACACATTATCAGAATTCGACATCAATTCCACATTCTGGCCCTCGAGGTAAGCATGTGGAAGTCCGGCCCCCTGGAATATTGCTTCGCCTGCTTTCAGGTGAACCAGGTTAAAAAAGTAGACCGAGAAAATCCCGCGGTCGAACGCATCCGGATAAGTCACCATCGCCCTGGCCGCCCAGAAATGCGGCTCATGCTTTGATAATGCTCCGGCCGCATATTTAGGCAGGATCTCTTCTGCCAGCGGCTGAAGCATTTTGTTGACCCCTTCCTGCGGAAGTTCCATCACATATTGATATAGTCCTTTGTAACCACTGCTTTCAAATACAGGCAACAAGGCAGACAACTGCTCCACGTTCTCCAACACCCTTATCAGATCCTGCTCAGGTCTGAACCCATGCAACAACCAGAAATCACCCAGCGCAAGCATCATCTCGGGCTTGTGGTTATTGTCTCGATAGTTGCGGTTGGGGGCATCCTGTGGTATACCCATTGCATTCTCCCGATCAAATCCTTTTAATGCTTCTTCTTTCGATGGATGCACCTGGATGGAAAGCATATCTTTTACATCGAGGATTTTCAGTAAGAATGGAAGCTCCTGAAACCTTGACTCCACCCTGGCTCCCAGATATCGTCTTGGCTCAGAGCGGATCAAATCCAGAAGACCGGTTTGCGCATTGGCAGACAGTTCCACTGTTGCCGGTGCACCCGGGTGAATCCCCAGCCAATACTCGGCAAAGGGCCGATTCTCATCGTTGGAAATACTAAGTAATTCGGGGATATAACCCTTGCCGCCCCATGCGTAGTGCTGTACCTTGCCTTTGAGTGGAAACATGTGACGAAGATAAACAGAAACGATGTACAGGCAGCACCGTGTGGGTAAGCAAGGCGAAGAATTGGCCAGAACATTTTTGGAGCGACGAGGATTTGAGATCCTGGTCAACAACTGGCGCTATGGCGCGCTGGAGCTTGACATCGTTGCGCACAAAGATGAAGTGCTGCACGTGGTGGAAGTGAAGACCCTACGCCGTCAGAGCGCCGGCCTGCCGGAAGAATCCGTGAATCGTGCAAAATTCCAGCATCTGCAACGCGCAGCCGAAGCCTTCATGCAGCTCT
>REAQ01000203.1 GCA_004294195.1 Sphingobacteriales bacterium
TTGCTTTGCATATCAGTAGAAGGTGTTCCTGTTGAATGATCCGTGGGAAAAATTCCGTTAAGGCATAGGCCATCCATTCTTTAGTTGTATAGCCCGAAATGTTTTCTACTTGTGAGCCAAGGTATAGGAATTTATTCCCAGGAACTGAAAACAGATAAGGCAGGCATCGGCCAAAACAATAACTAGGCGGAAACTTGAGGATTAGGTTTTCCACCTCTTTGTCTGAGAGTTCCAGAATTTGTTCATTCTGGTCCAAACAAGACATCATTTCGGTAATCAGAACTCTAATGCGTTTCTTCACTAATCAGGTATAACTACCTGAAATTAAACAAATTTTCAATATGAGCCTCTCCACATTGCCGCATTCTCAAATTGCCCACTTGGCTAACTAAAAAAAAGCCATTCCGTAGAAACGGAACGGCCTCAACGATTGCTTGCCATATAAAAAGTCTTACTTCTTCAGGGAGTCAACTACAGCTTTAACTGTAGAGTCAGCCTTAGCAGCAGTAGAATCCATAGCAGATTTAGCTGAATCTACAACAGCAGATACTGTTGAGTCAACTGTAGCTACTGTAGAATCTACTTTAGCTTCTGCTGATTCAGTAGAACCGCCGCAAGAGGCGAGGGCTGCGATAGCCAGGATTGCAAATACCTTTTTCATTCCTTGAAATTTTTTGTGTTGATGTATTGAACATTAATACGCTACGGGGTAAAAAGGTAACCTGTCTTTTTTAAAATTATTTTTTCGTTGTTTTGGGGGGTATTTTGGGTTACAAAACCGCAGGTTTGCGTATTAATAACGGTCAGGTGAGCAATTATTACAAAGAAGCTGAGCTACTAAAAAGGCTGGGAAATAACGAGAAAGCAGCGATCGAGGCCATATATAAGGATAATTATCGGCTGATTCAGCAGTTGGTTGTCAATAATAATGGGTCTGAGGACGATGCAAGGGATATTTTTCAGGAGGCATTGATTGTATTGTACCAAAAGGCTCAGGATGAGACTTTTGAACTCAATTGCCAGATCAAGACCTATATCTATTCTATTTGCAGGAGGCTCTGGTTGAAGCGGTTACAGCAAAACCGCCGTTTTGAGACCCCGGTAGACAATTTTGAAGAGATGGTACCGGTTGAGGAAGTGCTTTGGGAAAGATTGGCGAACCATGTAAGAGTCTGTTAGAAGCTTTTTACATACATAATAAGAATATGGCAGAGATATCCTCGTTTTTTGGATATACGAATGCCGATAACGCCAAGAATCAGAAGTATAAATGCCTCATGCGGCTGAAGAAACTATTCTTTGCTCAATATAAAAACGGTAATTAATCAATGGACCAGATCGCTTTACTTGATGCTACGGAGCGCTACCTGAGGGGTGAGATGAATGATCAGGAGAAGCTGATGTTCGAAGAACTCCGCCAAACCAATCCAGAAGTGGATCAGTTTGTGGTGGAACATCTGTTTTTCATGGGTCAGCTTGACCGCTATGCGGACCTTAAGTTGTACCGCGCTAACATTTATGATGTACACCATACCCTGAAGGAAACCGGTGATATCACAGAGATGAAGCCCGTTGAACAGGCTTCTGTGATCCAGATGTGGAACAAATACCGCCGTACCATCGCGGTAGCGGCCTCTATCGCCCTCATTACTACCCTGATGATCGGGTCAATGTTCTACTTCCTGAGTCCGAAACCTACCAAGGAAATTGAGGCCCTCAGGAAGCAGGTGAATGACCTGAGCATTAAAACCAACACCCAGAGTGCACAGATCAATGCGGTAAAAGATAAAGTTGATCCAAAGACTACTGTTAGCTTCAGTGGAACCAGTTTCGCCATTGATCCTCGTGGGTACCTGCTTACTTCTGCGCACGTAGTGGCCAACGCTGCAAAGGTTTATGTGCAGAATAAAGATGGTATTGATTACAGGGCTAAAGTAATTTATACAGACAAGTCCAAAGACCTGGCTGTTTTGAAAATAGAAGACGAGGACTTCAAAAACCTCGGATCCCTACCCTATGCTTTCCGTAAATCTAATGCAGAACTGGCCGAGCCAGTATTTACGCTGGGCTTCCCTAAGAACGAGATCGTTTACGGTGAAGGCTATCTCAGTGCCCTTACCGGTATGAAAGGTGATACCATGGCCAGCCAGATCACCATCTCCGCTAACCCCGGAAACTCCGGTGGTCCGGTGCTCAACAAAAATGGTGAGTTGATCGGTATCCTCAATGCCCGCCAGACTTCAGCTGAAGGTGTAGTGTTCGCTATTAAATCGAAATACATCCTTGAGACACTCGAAGAGTTGAAAAAAATAGATACGGGCGTTGCTTCTCTGAAAGTTCCAACCACCTCTGCACTTCGTGGTCTTGATCGCTCCAAGCAGGTTGAGAAGATGAGGGAGTGTGTGTATATGGTGAAAGTTGTGATGTGATCAAGAACCAAAAACCAACAATTGGCAATTAATAATTGGCAATTAGCAATTGGCACTAGTATCTAGACTTTAGCATCTAAATACCAGTGCCAATTGTTATTTATTAATTGTCAATTGTCAATTGCCAGAGATTAGTTGGATACTGGTTTGCAGTTACTAGTTTATTAACCGCTTCTTTCACCGCCGGCGCATCCTCCTTATAAGTAACCCCAAACCAACTGGCGCTGGTTCCAATAACCCGTACTTCACCGCTTCCTGATTTAATGAAAGAATCTGCTACTATAGGAATGAAGAATTCCGATTTAGGTACATTGATCTGCGCATCCAGGAACTCATTGAACAGCTTTTCACTATAGTCGAAAATACCCGGAGAGAAACACCAGAAGTTCATCGATACTTTAGAATCACTAGGGATCACATGTGGCTCCTGGTTATCGTCACACACCACCTGACCATCTTTTTGGTGGATGTTGAGTCGCTCCCGTACAGAAACCAAATTCTCCTCTTTATCCAGTTCACAAACCCCGCGGTTGACGGTTCCATGATCTGATAAGGTATTCAACAAATGGTAGCCAATGATGGACCAGGTGCTGTTGTTACAATCTGTAGTCAGGAACTGATAGGCTTTGTCAAACGCATCCTTGCCATAAAAATCATCGGCATTGATCACTGCAAAAGGCTCGTGAACGGCATCTTTTGCACACAACACAGCATGCGCGGTTCCCCAGGGCTTGGTGCGGTCCGCTGGGATCTGCCGGCCACCCAGAAAAGCATGAAGGTCCTGGTACACGTATGCCGTCTCTACTTTGCCTTTGAGCTTCGGCTCAAATATGTTCTTGAAATTTTCTGCAAACTCTTCCCGGATGATAAAAACTACCTTGCCGAAACCTGCCCTGATGGCGTCATAAATGGAATAGTCCATGATGGTTTCTCCGGAGGGCCCGAAGGATTCAATTTGTTTCATTCCCCCATAACGGGATGCCATTCCGGCGGCAAGGATCAAAAGGGTTGGTTTCATTCGGCTCGATTTAATAATTTGACGGCAAATCTACTGCTTAAATGCCTTTATCTCACTCCACAGATGCGTTGAATTGGTTTCACCTGCTTGCCCGGGAAAAGATTATTACCCAGAGCATACGGAGTTACATATGCGAACAAAACGAAATTTCCTGGGATATATTGAGAACGGACCTCATCCATCCGGTTTGTTCCGGCAATAAATTTTTCAAGCTGAGGTACTACCTCGAAGAAGCAATCTCCCATGGCCACAAGGCCGTGCACACGTACGGCGGGGCCTGGTCAAATCACATCGTGGCCACCGCCTTTGCCGCCCAAGCCTGTGGACTTCAAAGCACCGGCTATATCCGCGGCGAAGAACCTGCGAACTGGTCGCAGACCCTGCAAGACGCCCGCAGCTACGGTATGAACCTTGTCTTCCTCACCAGAGCCGAGTTTGATCAACAGGTCTCTTCCACCCTCCACCTTCCAACTTCCACCTTGATACCAATGGGAGGCTATGGCAAACCAGGCGCAAAAGGCGCCAGCGAGATCCTCCACTACGCAGCCCATCAAAACTATACCCACATCTTCTGCGCCGCCGGAACGGGGACGATGGCAGCCGGACTTTGCCAATCCGCCGGCAGTGCACAGGTCTGGGTGGTGAATGTGGTCGGAAATAATAACCCACTAACCAATAACTTATTGACCGCTATTCAGTCCCTCACCCCAAACGCTACCCCTACCATCCTAAACGCCAGTTTCGGTGGCTTCGCGAAATCCAGCCCGGCCCTCATCGATTTTATAAATCGGTTCTATCAACAAAATAGTATACCCACTGATTTCGTTTATACAGGCAGACTGATGTTCGCCATTGAAGACCTATTGCACAAAAAAGTACTTCCTAAAGGCAGCCAGATCCTGGCTATCCATAGCGGCGGACTGCAAGGCAATAATTCTTTAAAATCTGGCTTACTGGGTTTTTAACCGGGCATAGCAATTATATTTGTTATCCCAGATGTTTACCAACGCTGTTTATGCGCCATCCGCAAATGCTGAAACTTTTATTTTATATAGCCCTGTTTAATGCATTGTGGATCAACGCGTTTAGTCAAGATACTTTGCCGAAAGTTTCAGTAAAACACAAGCAGGCAAAAGTGATTGTCAGCTGGGTAAATCCTTATTCCGATGTGGTGCTGATCAATATCCAGCGTTCCGCAGATTCCCTCAAAAATTTCAAGACCATCCTCAGTGTAGCCTATCCCGGAGGGCTCACCAACGGATTTCTGGATAGCAAGGCTCCTGATCTAAAGCAGTTCTATCGCCTATACGTACAACGTGAAGGCGGTAAGTACTTTTTCACAGATCCAATAAAGCCAACACCGGATACCGCCAGGCCCAAACCAAAGACTACCCCGGCCGCAACCAAAACAACCGCTCCAAAAACGGCCACTTTACCACCGGTAGATCCCATCCCAACAGAACCGATCCAACCGCAAAACAGTTCGGGAGTCGACGAGTCTGATCCTCGCAATGCCAACTTTAAACCAGAGAAGAACAGTAGCCAGAAGGTTAAATTCTCCAATACCAAATCCGTGGGTAGCGACTCAAACAAGATCGCACAGGCCCCTGTAAAGGAGATGAAGCCTCCACCAGTCTATATTTTTGTGAACTCAATTGGACAAGTCATCATCATCACACCGGAAGACAAAAAGAACCTTTACACGGTCAAGTTTATTACCGAAAACAACGGGAACCCCGCACTAACCCTGGCCAAGATCAAGGACAGCCATATCACGCTCGACAAAACCAATTTTCATGCCGCCGGCTGGTACCGTTGCGAGATATATGAGAACGAGAAATACCGGAGCAATTTTAGGGTGTTTATTCCTAAAGACTTATAGAGGAAAGGGAGAAGATAAAGGGAGAAGTACGAAGCATGCCCTACTTGGTACGCATCATTTCACATTCAAAAACATGACTGAAATTATTGACAATCAATTCTTTTACCTCATTCATCTCTAATTTATATCCAAGTTCTTTTTCCAGACTGGTCACCTGCTTATCTTGTATGCCGCAGGGGACAATGTGGTTGAAATAGTTGAGGTCCGTATTCACATTAAAGGCAAAACCATGCATGGTTATCCATCGGCTGCACCGCACCCCCATCGCACAAATCTTACGCTCCCGGCCCTTCACATCGGGATCCAGCCACACCCCGGTTTCGCCCGGACTTCTATCGCCCTTTAATCCATAATGCGCCATCACACGAATGATCACCTCTTCAAGATTTCGCAAGTACTTACCGATATCGGTATACCATTTCTCGAGGTCCAAAATCGGATAGCCTACAATTTGGCCAGGCCCGTGAAAGGTGATATCGCCCCCGCGGTTGGTAGGGTAAAACTCGATTCCCTTCTTCGCCCGTTCCTCTTCGCTGATCAATACGTTTTCCATGCTTCCGCTCTTACCCAGTGTATACACCGGCGGATGCTCAACAAACAGCAAATAGTTGGAAGTTGCAAGTTGCAAGGGATCCGTGATGCCTCGCCCTCTAGCCTCACCCTTGATAGCAAGCCCTTGTTGTAAGAGCGATTCCTGCAATTCCCAGGCTTCTTTATACCGCATGTTTCCGAGGTCCTGGACGATGACTTCCATGTTGCAAAAATAGCTAATAGCTACTAGCAAAAATTAGCTACTAGCTAATAGCTAATAGCTATTTTTGCCTGATGAATGATCCAACTGAATTTGAGGACGGCCAGGAAGAAATGTATGAGCGATTATCGATCAAGGTAGACAAGGGCCAGGAACCCTTGCGGATCGATAAATTTCTGCAGAACCGGATCGAGAATGCCACGCGCAACAAGATCCAGAAGGCCATTGATGTGGGTCATGTATTGGTGAACGAGAAGCTGGTTAAGTCGAATTATAAAGTAAAACCCGGCGACCAGATCATTGCTTATTCCGATACCGATCCCGAGAGTTATGACATCGTTCCGGAAGAGATGCCCCTTAATATTGTGTATGAGGACGATGATGTGCTGGTGATCAACAAGCCCGCCGGACTGGTGGTGCACCCCGGGTGCGGCAACCCCAATGGCACCCTCGTGAACGGCATCGCGCATTATCTCAAGCTCCAGCAGCCGGAGCTCGACGAAAACAGCCTTCCGCGTTTTGGCATGGTGCATCGCATCGATAAAAATACCAGTGGACTCCTGCTTCTGGCGAAGTCAGACAAAGCAGCGAAGGATCTGGCCGACCAGTTTTTCGACCATACGGTGGATCGTAAATACATCGCCCTGGTCTGGGGGAACTTTGAGGAAGAGGAAGGCATCATCACCGGCCACGTGGGCAGGCACCAGCGCTTTCGCAAGATCATGGACGTATATCCCGATGGCGAATATGGCAAGGAAGCGGTTACGCATTACCGTGTGCTGGAGCGCATGAACTACGTGACACTTGTGGAATGCCAGTTGGAGACAGGCCGTACCCACCAGATCCGTGTGCATATGCAACACATCGGACACTCCTTATTTAATGATGATACGTATGGCGGCGATAGGATCGTGAAGGGAACCATATTTGCGAAGTACAAGCAGTTTGTAGAAAACTGTTTCACTATCTGCCCGAGGCATGCACTCCACGCGCAAACCCTCGGCTTTACCCATCCGCGCAGCAGACAGAGAATGTTGTTCACGAGTGACTTGCCGCCGGATATGGAGCAGTTGATTAAGAAATGGCGCGCCTATATTGGGCATAAAGGCATTGAGGCATAATCGAGAAATTGGGCATTGGGCACGGGGCACTGGGAGGGTTTAGTTAATCAGAGAAATCGGACAGCGCAGCGGTGAACACGCCGCGTTCCTTGCCTTTCATCACTACCTTCCAATTGCCGTTGTAACGGATGAGGGTGGGTACCATATAGTTCCTGAATGGAGAGATCTCTATTTCCATCGATACATCAAAAGCATAGACGCCGGCGCCGTAACTGAGGGAATAGTTGCGTGCGAGCAACTGGAAATTGCTATAATCAAACCAGGTCACCATTTCATCAATCACCACTTTATCCGGATCACCGCCCTCTTCTTTCGTTTTAGCTTTCATGGAGAACACATAGCATGGCTTGCCTTTCCGGTCCTGCACATCAATAGAGAAATCATAGTAAGGCGCTAATTCATCGTCAAAAACGGCGGCCTTGTTGCCCATCAGCGGAATACCCGGAATGCGCATACCTGGATTAAAGAACAACATCTTGAGTTGCTCCTTATGTTTTTCCATACCTGATTTACCGGCGAGGCTTCGTTCCGTACCGCTGACGATATTGTTCTCATGGCAGACCGTATCAAAGGCAAAGAACAATGAGGCATAGAGCGAGGCCGTATAATAATTATATCCCCCTTTTTTATCATAGAAATCACCCGTTACCT
>REAQ01000324.1 GCA_004294195.1 Sphingobacteriales bacterium
TTAGAAACTCTATTTCGATAATCCAGTGGTCAAATAGGAACAAAATTGTACTCGAAATAATCGTTAGTTAAGTACTGTACAATACATACCACCAAAAACCTTAGAATCAGAAAAAATAAAGCATTAGCAAAACACTATTCTGGATTTATTTTGTTGCATTTCACAAGGTAAAATAAAATTTCGCAAAAATAAATAACACATATATAATATTTTGAGGTGGGAAATGTCAGATAAAAGCTCAATTCTCTTTTAATCAGATAGTTATAAAAATATTCGAATAGAGTAAAAAGTTGATGAAGTAGAGGGCGGAGGGTATTTCACCTCTACCCTTTGTTCTTAATGCTAATTACAACCCGCTCCTATCTGCGCCTTAAACACCGTACCCTCGGCCTTGAAACCTGACAGCAGCGTCACCGATTGGCTTGCTGTGTAGGTAACGTTGGCGTTGCTAACTTGGTTGGTAGCCGTGATAGTGATTGCTGGTATAATTACAGTCCCCGATGTGATGTTGTTCGTTACATTTCGAGTGGCGGCATTGACCGTACCACTCGCTGCTACATTTTTGGTGGTAGCTCCCATACTGGCACAGGCTATGTTTACACTGGGTGTACCTGTGGCGGTGGCTGCCATGCGTACACGAATGGTGGTACTACTTACAGTTCCGTCTGTTGGCATTATACTGACGCTACTGCCAAAACCACTTCCACTTAAAAGGCTTACCTCAAAACCTGTAGGAGCTGTAACGGTGAGATTGGCCGTTAAACCACTACCACTCACCGTAAAACTTTGCTCGGACGATGCCGTACCCGCACAACTCGTGAAAGGGGTTAAAGTACCGATGGTAGTGATGGTAGAGTTTACAACATCCGCATTGCGCAAGACCGATACGGCATTTGAGAACAAATTAGATACGGCCAAATCGGGCTTGCCATCGCCATCCAAATCGCCGATGGCTACTGAAACTGGTTGGGTTGCCGTAGCAAAATCTACTTTGGCGGCAAAGGAGCTGGCAGAAATACTGCCAGAGGTACTGGTATTGCGCAAGACCGATACGCTGTTTGAGTTTTGATTAGATACGGCCAAATCGGGCTTGCCATCGCCATCCAAATCACCAATGGCTACTGAACGTGGGGTAGTTCCCGTGGTAAAATCTACTTTGGCGGCAAAGGAGCCAGCAGCAATACTGCCTGAGGTACTGGTATTGCGCAAGACCGATACGGTGTTTACACCTGTGCCAACATTAGTCACGGCCAAATCGGGCTTGCCGTCGCCATCCAAATCGCCGATGGCTACTGATTCTGGTTGGGTTCCCGTGGTAAAATCTACTTCGGCGGCAAAGGAGCTGGCAGCAATACTGCCTAAGGTACTGGTATTGTGCAAGACCGATACGCTATTTGAACCAGCATTGGCCGTGCACAAATCGGGCTTGCCATCGCCATCCAAATCGCCGATGGCTACTGAACGTGGTAAACTTCCCGTGGCAAAATCTACCTTGGCGGCAAAGGAGCTGGTTGTAATACTGCCAGAGCTACTGGTATTGCGCAAGACCGATACGCTATTTGAACCAGCATTGGCCGTGCACAAATCGGGCTTGCCATCGCCATCCAAATCGCCGATGGCTACTGAACGTGGCGTGGTAAAATCTACCTTGTTTGCAAAAGAGACGCTGCCAGGGGTACTGGTGTTGCGAAAGACCGATACGCGGTCTGAGCCAATGGCCACGGCCAAATCGGGCTTGCCATCGCCATCCAAATCACCGATGGCTACTGAAAGTGGTTGGGTTCCCGTGGTAAAATCTACGTTGGCGGCAAAGGAGCCAGCAGCAATACTGCCAGAAGCACTGGTATTGCGAAAGACCGATATTTTGGCTACGTCAAGATTAGCCACGGCCAAATCGGGCTTGCCATCGCCATCCAAATCGCCGAGGGCTAATGATGCTGGTAGATTTACCGCGAAAAAATCTACTTTGGCCAGAAAATCAGTAGTGGTGATGCTGGTTTTGGCGGGGGCGTAGATGGGGGTAAAACTAACCCTACTATATGCCATTCTTACCAATGTGGTATTGAGTACCGTAATGGGGGCGTAGGTAGCACCCAAAGGCACGGTAGCAGTAATGCTCGTGGCGGTGGCCGCCGTAAGGGTAGCCTTGGTAGCCCCAAAAAATACGATGTTGTTGGCACTGGTGGTGTTAAAGCCAGTACCCGTAATGGTAACGGCATCACCAGGTTTGGCCGAGAGCGGGGTAAAACTCGTGATGGTTTGCCCCGTAGTTCCCCCTGCCAGCAGGCAGCACAGGAGCGAGAAGAATAAAAGTTTTCTTTTCATAAATTGCCCCCCCCCCCCGATGAGGGAGCATTTGTTTTGTTTGTTGAAGCCCTTCGGAGTGGAGGGCTTTGGTACTCCTAAAGTCAGCCACAAAGAAAATGCTAAAATTTGGTATAAAAAAATACCTGCCAACAGGTGTTTTTTTTACGCCCCCAGTTGTACGTAGTGTCTGCACGGAAAAAAAAAAATGACATATAAGATACTGATAATAAAGATATTATGTACAGTTTTTTCATTTGAATGTTTTGGTCGTTTTATTGTTAATTAGGCAAAAAACGACTCAAAACGTACTTATATTACATATTTTCAAGC
>REAQ01000325.1 GCA_004294195.1 Sphingobacteriales bacterium
CAACCTTCGGAAATTACAGCAAAGAAACCCTGCCATTGAAATACAGGTGGCTGATCTGCGTCTCCACCAACATTTTGCAGCTTGGTTTGCTGACGCAGACATGGTATTGGTGGCCGTTCCCGGATTCATGGGCTTTGAAACCGTGCGGGCTGTTATTGAGGCAGGGAAAAACATCGTGGACATCTCCTTCTTTCCTGAAGACGCGCTGGAATTGGATGCCCTCGCTAAATCAAAAGGGGTAACCGTGATCACGGATTGCGGTGTTGCACCCGGCATGAGCAACTATATCATCGGCAGATATGATGCCGATATGGTGGTTGAAAGCTTCGAGATCTATGTGGGCGGACTTCCCAAAATCCGCAAGAAACCTTTTGAATATAAAGCGCCGTTTTCTCCGGTTGACGTGATTGAAGAATACACGAGACCTGCGCGGATCATGGAAAACGGACACATCGTGGTGAAGCCGGCCCTGACGGAACTGGAGTGGATGGAGTTTGAAGGCTTGGGCACATTGGAATCTTTTAATACCGATGGCCTGCGTTCACTCTTATTCACCATGCCGCATATCAAAAACCAAAAAGAAAAAACCCTGCGCTATCCGGGCCACGTTCAATTGATCATCTCATTGAAAGAAGCCGGATTCTTCAGTGAACTGCCGATGGAGATCAATGGCACAACTATCACCCCACTGCAGTTTTCAAGTAAGCTTCTGTTTAATGAATGGAAGCTCGGTGAAGAAGAGGAAGAGCTGACCGTGATGAAAGTGATCGTAAAAGGAAAAGACAAAACCATTACCTATGATCTGTTGGATCGCTACGATCCCGTCGCCAAAATTTCATCGATGAGTCGCAGCACCGGATATGTAGCCACCGGCACAGTAAACATGCTTGCGGCAGGACTGTTTACAGAGAAAGGCGTTTTCCCTCCGGAACTTGTGGGCAAGCATAAAGCTTGTTTTGATTATGTGCTCGCGTATCTCAAAGAGCGCGGCGTGATTTGGCGGAGCCAAAGCACCACATAGATTAGTGTTTTCATCACATTTATGTTTGGCACAGAGATAAAGCGATGTCCTTTGCAGCATGACACTGCAAAGGATATTTTTTTGGTTGTTGGCCTGGGCATTATCAGGCTTCATTACCCCACTGAGGGCGCAAGACAAGGCAAAGCACATCGACTCAATGCTTTCGCTCAAAGCATCCATGTATCTTTTCTCTGGAACGGTCATGGTATACCATCACGGCAAAACCATTTTGCACAAGGCCTATGGATGGCAGGATGCCGGGAAGAAAATCTCTAATAGCACACAAAGTATTTACCAGATTTATTCCGTGACCAAGCCTTTTACTTCAACGATGATCCTGATGTTGGTGGAACAAGGAAAACTATCGTTGGATGATAAGCTGAGTAAGTTTTATCCGAATGTGTATGGCGCCGACAGCATTACCATTCGGCATTTGTTGAGTCATCAGTCGGGCCTGTTTGAATTCACCCGTTTGCCAGATACGGCAACCATTACGATTCCACGTGCGCCATTCAGGATTAAACTATGCAAGCTTAGTTGATGCGCATAAGACCAGAGGATATGCAGTATATCAGAAGAGTCGCAAAGAACCCGCGCGCACGTATGACCCACCCGGCCCATATGCAGCGGGAGATATATGGAGCACAACAAGCGACTTATTGTTATTTCACAAAGCCATGCAAAGCAATGTACTTCTCAGTGCAGCCATGAAAAAGCAGGCCTACACTCCAGTGGCTAATCAGTATGGATTTGGCTGGATGATTGATTCCGTTGCGGGAAAGCAGGTGGTGAAACACAGTGGTGGTGCGGCGGGATACCGATCCTACCTGATACGCGTACCCGAAGATGATCTTTGTGTTGTTATCCTAGGCAATACAGAGAACGATATCAATGGATTGAGCGCAAGGATTCTGAATACGTTATATGGAATGCCTGCTCCTTTACCTTCCAACAGAAAGATCGCGGTTGATGTCTTGAAGCAGTACGAAGGGGTTTATCAGTTGCAACAGGGATTGTTGTTGCAGGCATATGTTGAAGACGGCTATCTGTTTATTCAACCATCGCGCCAGCCCAAAACGATTTTGTATCCTGAAACCGATGATAGATTCTATGTAGAGGAGATCGATGGCTTTGTACGTTTTCTGCGGGGTGCTGAAAGCATAGACACCTTGCAACTGATCATCCGGGGTCAAATGAACAGTGCGCCTAGGATTCAAGCGTATTGGGGACTCACTGGATCCGCAACAAATAACGGATGGGATGGACCGGACATAGCAATGCAGCCGGGATCAGTGAAAGGTGTGTGGGTGATCAGGAATATTTCTTTGAAAGATGGTGAAGTCAAGTTCAGAATGAACAACAGTTGGGACTTTAACTATGGAGTGGGTGACAAGAACCGATTAATATTGGACGGCGTGAATATCAAAGTGACAGCAGGAATCTATAATATAGAATGTGATCTTCGCAATCCAGCAAACGCGAATTATCAGATTAAAAAGCGATAAAAAAAAGGCTGTCTTAATTACTAAGACAGCCTCTTTTCAAATAACGTATGGATTAATACCTGTTACGATTATTGTATCCGCCGTTGTCACCGAAGTTCCTTGCAGGCCTGCTTTCTTTAGGCTTTGCTTCAGAAACTTTAATAGTGCGTCCGTCTACACTTGCACCATCTAATTCAGCGATAGCTTTCTTAGAGGCTGTGTCATCAGACATTTCAACGAAACCAAATCCACGGGATTTACCTGTTTCTCTGTCGTTGATAATCTTGGCAGAAGTTACTTCACCATAGGAAGTAAAAAACTCTCTCAAATCTTCATCTTGTACGTTGAAGCTTAAGTTTGATACGAAAATGTTCATGATCGATAAATAAAAAAATGAATAAATCTTTGAGAAAGCAAGAGAAAGGAACTAACTAAGATGCAAAATACAAAGCAGATAATTAACAAATTCCGATGCGAGGCTCAAAATAACTTGACGAAGGTAA
>REAQ01000204.1 GCA_004294195.1 Sphingobacteriales bacterium
GGGCATGCAGGTGCAGGATGCCTGCGCCCGCCGCGGCTGCCCCCAGCGCACTGGAGGCGATCTGGTTGCGAAAAAGGACTTTCACGGTGACCAGGTAAAGACTTAGCATCAACAACAGCGCGATGGGCAGACAAACAATCATCCAATCAAAAAACGAGATCTCTTGTCCAAATCGCTTGTTCATGTACGACACATAAGCCACATTGGGCGGTGTGCCAATGATGGTGGCCACGCCGCCAAAATTGGACGAATACGCGATGGCCAGCATCAGGCAAAGCGAAAAATTCCGCATGTCCTTTTCACTACGACCTTCACCAATCACCTTGATCACGGATACCGCAATCGGGAACATCATCATGGTAGTGGCCGTATTGCTCAGCCACATGGAGATTAGCCCCGTGGCCATGACAAATCCCAACACGATGCGGTTTCCGCTGGTTCCGGTGACTTTTACGATCGATAATGCGATGCGTTTATGCAAGTTCCATTTTTCAATCGCCAGCCCGATCATGAAGCCACCCATAAACAGGAAGATCACCTCGTTACCATACGGTGCCGCTGCGGCATTGGTGGTCGCAATATTGAGCAAAGGAAATAGAACGATGGGCACCAGTGCCACTGCAGGCATGGGAAACGCTTCAGTGATCCACCAGGTGATCATCAGGGCGGCCACCGCAATCACACGGGCAGCCTTTTCTTCTAGTCCAAACGGATTGAAGAAAAACAGCACGAAGAAAAAAACAAGCCCCGCTGCAATGGAAATCGTATTTCTGGATATGCTCAAGCGATGAATTTTTTCGTGAATGACTTTGCGGATATGGCAGGATGATCAGCAACAACAAAACGATAGGGCAAGGCTGCGTCCGCACCTGCATAGTCCACCCCAATCCTTGGCGTAGCGATGATATTCATCGGCACAAATCCATCATCCGCAATAAACAATTGGTCCGATAACAAACTAAACCCTGTATCCTCAACCCTAATCCCTAATGCTTTCGTCACCTTACCCGGACCACTACCCAAATTGTGTTTCAGGGTGCTGGCACCAATCCTGTGCATCATAATGTCCTTTCCTTCTATCGGTTCAATGGCCCTGATGAGGATGGCATGTGGAATATCTTTACTGTTGGTGACCACGTTAAATAAATGATGTATGCCATAACATAGATACACGTAAGCTACGCCACCATTTGCATACATAATCTCTGTTCTTGCAGTTCTGCGTCCACCAAAAGCATGCGATGCCTTGTCCGTGATTCCATTATACGCCTCTGTTTCAATGATCCTACCTGAGCACCTGCCTCCGTCACGATTTGTAATCAACAACTTACCGATCAGTTGCCTGGCCAGCATCACCACATCATCACCCTCATAAAAGGATGCGTCCAGTTTCGTGTAATTGCGGTTCAAAATCGTTAAGTTTGGAATTGGGAAGTAAAATACGATAATGATTGCTTAAAGAGATCGTCATAGCCATTCAATCCTACGGAAAAGCGCATCAGTTTATCCGCAAAAATCGTCTCTGGAAATGGATTATCATTCCCGGGATCATTTACGCGTTGCTATTCATGGTGAGCATGTACTTCTTCGGCAAAACAGCCACCAATGTGATAGAGTACTTTACAAAAGCGATTGGACTGAGCGATTGGATCCAGACCTTCCAGAATTCCTGGCTCGGCTTTTTGTTCACCCTGGGCGGGATCATCCTCTGGATCATCCTTATGTTCTTCTACTTTTCCTTGTTCAAATATTTATGGCTGATCCTCGGCTCCCCCATCTTCGCCTACCTCAGTGAAAAGACCGAGGCGACACTTGAAGGCCGGGAATATCCGTTCACGATGCAGCAACTGGTGAAAGATGCCATCCGTGGAGTGAAGCTGGCAGCCCGTAATACCATCTGGCAAACGGTCTATACCATTTCCATCATGATCGTCTCCTTCATTCCGGTGGTGGGATGGGCAACGCCAATCCTGGCGATGTTTGTAGAGTGTTATTATTACGGCTTCTCGATGCTCGACTACAGCTTTGAACGCAGAAAAATCTCTCCGCAGCAAAGCATTTCCATCATCGGTCAGCACAAAGGTCTTGCCATCGGCAATGGAATGATCTTTTATCTCATGCATATCGTCCCCATCATCGGTTGGGTACTGGCACCCGCCTATGCCGTGATCGCTGCCACCATCAGTATCATGGATCAAAAAAGCCAGATCGCCGTGGTCAATGAACAATAAACTATTTCTCATCCCCTGCCCCATTACTGAAGAAGGACTGCATACCCTTAGTCCAGAAATTACCGACGCCGTAAAACAGTGCGAGGTTTTTTTTGTAGAAAACGAAAGATCCGCACGCCGTTTCCTGAAAAAGATCTGGAAAGAGATGGTGATCGATGACTATTCCTGGTTCGTGATCCAGGACGAAGGCGCAGCCGCGCAATTCCGCGCGCAGGCTCTTTCTGGAAAAAACATCGGCATCATCAGCGATGCGGGCTGCCCCGGCGTTGCCGATCCCGGGCAAGATCTCATCGCCGTTGCCCAGGAAATGCAGCTCAACATCCACCCACTTGTGGGCCCCAGCTCCATTCTCCTTGCCTTGATGGCCAGTGGTCTCAATGGCCAGCAGTTCCAGTTCCACGGCTATTTGCCGATACAAGAACAAGAGCGGCAAAAAGCGCTGAAAAAACTGGAGGCCGATGCAGTGAAATCCGGTACTACGCAGATTTTTATTGAAACGCCATATCGGAACAATGCGCTTATTCAAACGATGACCCGCATTTTAGATCCGGGGACGCGGGTATGTGTTGCTGTTGATCTTACGGCGGAGACAGAATTTATTCGGACGCGAAGGATTGGTGAGTGGAGAAAGGAAGAAGTGAACATCCATAAAAGAACTGCGATCTTTCTTTTGGGTAAATAGCTTTGGTAAGCCAGACATACTGTAATACAATCATTCAGGTAATCAGAAGTTGGTATCCAGGCAGGCTGACGTCTCCGAGTATTTTCAGTGTTCACGAAGATCTATCCCTTTTTTTCAGATCACGGTTGTGTCTGGCGGTTTGTATACTTCTTGTAATGATCTTTTGAATAGAAACTAAATCATCGATCAATTCCTGATGTGATGACACTTTGCCCTCAATGATATCCAACCAATACATGGACTCTTTTGCCTCTTTTAACGCAATCTTCATTTTATGGATGAAATCATCTGCACTTTCTGCTTCGCTGGCTTCGGCTGTTAATGCGCCAACGGCAGTTCCACAACGGATAAGCTGCCTTGCAATCGTCTGTAATTTGACCTGCTCTAATTCATGGCAGACCACAAGGATGTTTCTTGAAAACCGAACAGCAAGATCCCGCAACTTAAGTTTTTCCATGCAACAATATTCCAGCTTTCGCAGGTCTTGTGCGTCGGTATTTTCATCAAAAATTCAAAGAAAAAACCCGGAATAAACTGAGGGGAGTCATGATTGCCGCGATACCAGATTTGCCACTCCAGCCCGCCTGAATGTCTGTATTACTGTATGTCTGTATTCCAACTAAAGCCCATATTCACTCACCAACCACATCAACTGACTCATCACCACCGCTCCCAAATGCAACTCCCTGCGGCTCACCGCTTCAAACACATCCGTTGCCGCATGATGAATATCAAAATAGCGCTGTGAATCCGGACTGAGTCCCGCGAGCACCGTGCCAAGAGGACGCAACGGACCAATATCCGCGCCGCCGCCACCATCGGCCAGCTTCACATCATATGGTTCAAACAAACGAGACCATTCAAAAGCTTTGGCTTTCTGATCCGCCATGCCGGAAATCCCCAGACTACGCGGCGTAAATCCACCGGCATCTGATTCCAGGGCAAACAAATATTTCTTACCATCTTTCTTCGCTAATTCCGCATATTTGGTTCCGCCGCGAAGTCCATTCTCTTCGTTCTGGAACATCACCGCACGGATCGTGCGCTTAGGTCTGATGCCCAGCGCTTTGAAAACACGAATCACTTCCATACTCTGCACACATCCGGCACCATCATCATGCGCGCCTTCAGCAAGATCCCAGCTGTCGATGTGCCCACCAACGGTCAGGATCTCATCGGGAAATTCTGATCCCCTGATTTCGCCAACCACATTATGCGAAAGCACTTCGCCTTTCATCCCACAGTTGGTTTTGATATACACCTGCGACGGAGACATGCGAAGCATCAACGCCTTGCTCAGCTTATCCGCATCATTCGTAGATATAGCTACTGCAGGAATTTTGGGAAAGCTATCGTTATAATTCATCGCGCCCGTATGCGGAAAATCATCTGGATTGGACGCGAGTGAACGGACAATCACACCTATCGCACCATATTTAGCTGCGCGCGAAGGACCTTGTCCGCGATACCTTCCTGCATCGCCATAAGCCATGAACGTACGGACGAAGGTTGGATTCATCGGGTAGTTGTAAAACACAATTTTCCCCTTCACCTTATCCTTCATCTGCTCCAACTCATCAAAATTCCTTACTTCTAAAACCTCGGCCCTAATCCCTGTAGATGGGGTACCCTCGGAATTTCCCAGGGCGGCAATGTTCAAAGGCATCCGCTTGCCATTGGCCATGATCAATTCGGCCTTTTCTTTCTCTCCACGCTCCCACTTAGGAACCATACACTCCTGCAGATATACCGTATCTGCACCCATCTCACGCATCATACGCGCCGTTTCCGTCACAGCTTTTGCACCTCCGGCTGAACCAGAGAGGCGGGGTCCTACTTTCTTACACAGAAAGCGCAGGTTCTCATATGCCGCGCCACGAGTAAGGATATCGTCAGAGATCTTCTTCATCATCAGCGAGTCAGACTGAGCCGTCAGCCCCAAAGAAAAAAGCAGTCCACCAAGGACTGCAAATGATTTTTTCATCGTCATAAAACTACCTGGATATTTCAGTGATGGAAATAATGCTATCTACAACATATCTGCTGTAACCGCGCCATGGCAACGCGCCTTGATATTCTTTATAATGAAGATTGAACAGCTTTCCCTGGTTGGCCAGCAGCTTCTGCGCAAGTTCCTCGCTGGCTACAGAAAAATCAAAGTCGTAGGATTGTACCGTATTGGCTGACCGTGACCGCAGGCCAGACTGGATGATTTTCCCTTCCCAGGTCTTGAACACATAGCCTTTCTTAACCACGTAGTTCAGCTCCCCATCCCGGGCACCTTCGCCCAACACGAAATAGAATTTCCAGTAGATGAAGCCCGCACCAACAATCAGCAGCAACAGGAAAACCCAGGTAACAATCCGTCCCATATGTTAAAATTAGGCCTGAAAAATAAGGAATGTTATCAATAACACAATGGTTAACTTCGTACCGAATAACTCGCTCATGAATATTGGCATTGTTTGCTATCCAACCTTTGGCGGCAGTGGCGTTTTAGCCACAGAATTAGGTAAGGCCCTCGCCGATAAAGGTCACAACATTCACTTTATCACGTACCAGCAACCGGTGCGGCTCACCGGCTTCAGCGCTAATATCTTTTACCATGAGGTGCGTGTACCAACTTATCCCTTATTTGATTATCCTCCATATGAAACGGCACTGGCCAGCACTATGGTTGACGTGATCAGAAACCATAACCTGGATCTGTTGCATGTTCATTATGCCATTCCACATGCCGCTGCGGCCTATATGGCCAAAAAGATCCTCCAGGAAGAAGGCCGGGACATTCCGGTGATCACCACCCTTCATGGAACAGATATCACGCTTGTTGGAAAAGACAAAACTTACGCGCCCGTGGTGGCATTTTCCATCAACCAGAGCGATGCTATCACCGCGGTATCAGACAACCTTCGCCAGGAAACCTTCCGCACCTTCCGCATTGAAAAAGACATCCAGGTGATCCACAACTTTGTGGATGTGGAAAGATTCACCCGCAAACCCATCGATGCGTTTCGTAAAGTCATTGCACCCAACGGTGAGAGAATCATCTTACATGCTTCCAACTTCCGGAAAGTGAAACGCGTACAGGACGTCATCAAAGTATTCCAGGCCGTCAACCAGCAGAAACCTTCAAAGTTGCTATTGGTTGGCGATGGACCGGAACGCCCTGGCGCAGAAGAAATGTGCAGGGAAATGGGGATCTGTGACGATGTGCGTTTTGTAGGAAAGCAACAGGATATGGAAGAAATCATGGCCGTTGCCGATCTTTTCTTACTCCCTTCAGAATACGAAAGCTTTGGCCTCGCCGCGCTGGAAGCCATGGCTGCCGGTGCACCCGTTGTATCTACCAATGCCGGTGGTTTACCCGAGATCATTGAACAGGGCGTCTGCGGCTTTATGGCCGATGTGGGCGATGTGGAATCGATGGCCAACTACGCATTGGATATCCTTATGCAAGACAACCGCCTCAACCAGTTCAAAGATGCGGCGCGTGCAAAGGCAAAGCAGTTTGATATACACAACATTATCCCTGAATACGAAACCCTTTATAAGCAGGTTGCAGATAGCAGGTTGGAGGTTGCAGGTTGATGTATCCCTTTTATTGATCGTTCCTCGGCGGAGATGGATTCAAATAGTCATCCAACATTTTTGTTGTATCCGTCAAACTAAATATGGTTGAGTCTGTGTAAAATGCAAGGCTATCCAAGGGGATACTTCGCTTGTTAAACGGCTGACTATTAGTTAATTGAAACCGATACGTAACCTGTCCAACCGAAGTGCTTCGCTGATCTATGACCGGGTAGAACTTA
>REAQ01000326.1 GCA_004294195.1 Sphingobacteriales bacterium
TGACCTATTTTGACGGGGCGGGTAGAAGCGATTTTATTGCGACCAGTAGTGTACCTCCAGCACTGCAAGTTTCGGGCGCGAACAAAGTGATGCAAACGTATTATTTTGACAACAACGACCGCCCCATGAAAGTCTATGACCACTACGATATAAACAGTAGTGCCATAAACCACCTCGGCACAAGCTATGACCTGGAAGTAGGTGATGACGACAATTTTGACGAACCCGACTACGAGTTTTCAGACGTACCGTTAGACTTGAATGATACTTTTACATCAACCATCGAAGAAGAAGATTATGTTACGAATTTGACCCTTACCAAATTTGTAGAAACCATCACAGCCGATGCCTATGGCACTATTGCTACCCCCAATGGCACTTTCAACTGTTTACGACTCAGTATCGTCAGTCAGAAATACACTCGACCAAACGAAAGTGCCGCCTACACGCTTGTATCAACCACTAACAATGTGAGTTTTGTAACCAAAGAAGGGGTGTATTTCACTACCCAAGTGTCGGCCACGAGTGGGACGGCCACTTTGAGTAATTTTCAGTATCGAAGGGTAGTTGCTACCGCTTCGTTGTCAGACCCTACCGACGTACGAATGAACAACGACAGCAAAGGCGTAGCCATCAATACTGACAACCATAACGCCCACCCATCGGCTATTTTAGACATTAAAAGTAGTAACATGGGCGTACTCATTCCCCGCATTGCCAAAGCCAATCGCCCGTCTTCACCCGCTACGGGGCTTTTGGTCTATCAGATAGATAACACGCCAGGCTTTTATTATTACGACGGTAGCGGCTGGCAGGTGCTGGGGTCGAGTCCCTCGGCCAGGGTAGCCGCTGATGAAAGCACGCAATCGGGTACAGGAACGCTACAAAATGGATCGGCTTTTATCAAATTTGACACACCCCAAGAAAACCCCGATAATGTGCTGATACAGTTGCAGTTGGAAGGAGATGCGAAGGGCATATTTATTGCCAATAAAACCAAAGATGGCTTTGAGGTGAGAGAGTTGCAAGGAGGAAAATCAAACGCAAAATTCAATTATACCATTAATCAAAAATAAAACCATGAAAAAAGTAACTTCACTATTAATTTTTGTCCTGCTGACGACAGGAAGCATCTATACCTCTTTTGCCCAAACAGGCTCATTCTTTGGACGTTATGCGGGCGTAATTGGCGTAAACCAAAATTCATTGCAACGTGCCTCCGCTTTTGGGTACAATGCCAAAGTGGGCGTAAGCGACGGCCTAGTGCTGGGCGATACACTTTTGGCAAAAGTAGGCATCGGTACGGCCTACCCCAAATATCCGCTTGATGTACGCGGCACCATCAACATGCGCGCGGCTTACAACAACCCCGCCCTAAAAATAAACGACCGCAATTTTTTGGAATTGGACGAACGCGGTGAGTTTGTGTTGAATTCGTTCAAGATGAAATACCAACACCCCGACCAATGGTCTGACCGCGTTTTTGACAAAAACTACGCCTTGATGCCCTTGTCAGAAGTAGCCGATTTTATTTCCCAAAACAAACATTTACCCAACGTTCCATCGGCCGAAGAAGTCGTAAAAGAAGGCGTTTCGATGGGCGCAATGGTGTCGAAACT
>REAQ01000327.1 GCA_004294195.1 Sphingobacteriales bacterium
TTACGTATTGCGTAATACAAAGATATTGAAAAAAATACACCAAACAAACTGTTTTGCGTATTTTTGGAAAATTATATTCCGTATCAAATAAAGTTACAGCTTAACCACGGCCAAATCGGGCTTGCCATCGCTATCCAAATCGCCGATGGTTACTGATTCTGGCTCACTTCCCGTGGCAAAATCTACCTTGGCGGCAAAGGAAATCGGAGCCATGCTGGTACCAGTATTGCGCAAAACCGATACGTTGTTTGAGCTTGATCTACTATTAGCCACGGCCAAATCGGGCTTGCCATCGCCATCAAAATCGCCGATGGCGACTGAAACTGGGCTACGTCCTGTGGCAAAAACTACCCTGTGGGCAAAGGAGAAAGCGCTACTGGTACTGGCATTGCGAAAGACCGCTACGTTGTCTGTGCCTACATTAGCCGTCACCAAATCGGGCTTGCCATCACCATCCAAATCACCGATGGCGACTGAAGCTGGGCTACTGTCAAGACCGATGACGAACTCTGCTCTGAGGCCAAAGGAAATCGGAGCCATGCTGGTACCAGTATTGCGCAAGACCATTACGCTGTTTGCCCTTCGGCCTTGATTAGCCACCGCCAAGTCGGGCTTGCCATCGCCATCCAAATCACCGATGGCGACTGAAACTGGGTTATCTCCCGTTGAAAAATCTATTTTGTCGGCAAAGGAGTCAGGAGCAATAGTGCCAGAAGCACTGATATTGCGATAGACCGATACGTTATTTGAGGAATAATTAGCCACCACCAAATCGGGCTTGCCGTCGCCATCCAAATCGCCGATGGCTACTGAATATGGGAAACGTTCCGTTGAAAAACTTACATTGCTCAGAAAATCAGTAGTGGTGATGTCAGTTTTGGCGGGGGCGTAGATGGGGGTAAAAATAACCCTGCTCGATGCCATCAAAACCGTAGCAGTATTGAGTACCGTGATAGGGGCGTAGGTAGCACCCACTGGCACGGTGGTCGTAATACTCGTGGCGGTTGCCGCCGTGAGGGTAGCTCTGGTAGCCCCAAAAAATACGATGTTGTTGGCACTGGTGGTATTAAAACCGGTACCCGTAATGGTAACGGCATCGCCAGGTTTGGCCGAGAGCGGGGTAAAACTCGTGATGGTAGGCACCACAATATCCGCATTACGAAAGACCGATACGGTGTTTACGCCTATACCATTATTAGTCACGGCCAAATCGGGCTTGCCATCACCATCCAAATCACCGATGGCCACTGAGTGTGGCTCACTTCCCGTAACAAAATCTTCTTTGGCGGCAAAGGTAACAGTGCCAGAGTTACTGGTATTACGCAAGACCGATACATTACTTGAGGTACTATTAGCCACGGCCAAATCGGGCTTGCCATCGCCATTCAAATCGCCGATGGCTACGAAATGTGGGCGAGTTCCCGTGGGAAAATCTACCTTGGCGGCAAAGGAAATCGGAGCCATGCTGGTACCAGTATTGCGCAAGACCGATACGTTGGCTGAGTTATAGTTAACCTGTAACTTTATTTTTACGGAATAGATAATCCAATACTTTGCAGTAGTTTTTGCTGCTCTTTGATGATTGGTTCAAGTATCCAATCATCATTGATTTTC
>REAQ01000205.1 GCA_004294195.1 Sphingobacteriales bacterium
TAATCCATGGTGGATTGTTGGATTGGTCATCTTACTCATCGCCCTTTATTTTTCTTATTCGAGAGGCGCATGGCTTGCACTGCCGGTGGGCCTGCTTACCGTGTGGTTCATGCGCAAGCGCTTATTGGTTTATGTTATGGTATTTGTGGTGCTGTTGGTGACGGCAGTAAGTATATGGCTGATTCAGGATAATCAATACCTGCGGTTCAGGCCAGATTACTCATCCACCATTTATCATGCTGCGTTGGGAGATCACATTGAGGCTACGTATGCGATGAAGGATCTATCCACCGCAGAAAGATTCTACCGTTGGATTGCGGGATGGCGCATGGTAGAGGCGCATCCACTGACTGGTGTTGGTCCCAATCATTTTTATCCAGAGTATCGTTCTTACACGGTTGCGGCTTACCGGACTTATGTAAGCGATAATCCTGAACGATCCACGGTGCACAACTATTTTCTACTGTTGTTGAGTGAGCAGGGATTTCCAGCTTTAGTTCTGTTTGTGGGATTGTTGTTCACGATGTTTGCCTATGCGCAGTATGCATATCATCGATCTACAACTACAGAAGACCGATCTCTTTTGCAGGCCCTGACCGCTATGCTGGCGATGATTGTGATCCTCATCAGTCTGAGTGATCTTATTGAAGCGGATAAAATCGGTTCGCTGTTTTATATCATCGCAGGATTGCTCATCGGTATGACTTCAGGCGCGCACATCCAGCGCGTCACGCAGCCCATTTCCGAGCAGGTTAAATGATAGTACCAGCACCATGATGGCCAGGCCGGGTACAATCGCCAACATTGGGTGATTGGTAATAATGAAATTGTAGTTCTCCTTGATCATGAGTCCCCAGGAAGGTTGTGGAGGCTGTACCCCCACGCCGAGAAAACTCAGTCCGGCCTCAATCACGATGGCGGAAGCAAAATTGGAAGCACCCATAACCAATACGGGCCCCAGCACATTAGGAAGGATATGCCGGAAGATGGTGCGGGCATCACTAAAGCCGAGAGCTCTTGTGGCTTCTATGTATTCCAGCTCACGAATGCTGAAGACCTGGCCACGGATCATCCGTGCAACGCTCACCCAAAGCGTGAGACCAACGGCAACGAATACCTGCCAGAATCCCTTGCCCAGTACCAGGGTGATCGCAAAAACCAGCAATAGGGTTGGAATGCTCCAAGCCACATTGATGAACCACATGATCAGATCGTCTGTGCGCCCCCGATAGAAACCTGCAAATGCGCCGAGCAGGATACCGAGTGTCAGTGAGATGATGACGGCAATGGTGCCTACGCTAAGGCTCACGCGGGTTCCCACGATCAACCTGCTGAGAATGTCTCTTCCAAATTTATCCGTGCCCAGCCAATGCGTTCTGGAAACGATCCTGCTGCTGGCTGTTTCGTTAGCTTGCAATTGCAAATCCCGAATGGCGTATGCGATGTTTTCGGTTACACCATCATCCACATATTTTTCGATCACGATGCTGTCTGCGGAAGCCCGGTGGCCCATGATAGGGATCCAGGTGAACAAGTCTGGTTTGCCACTCCAGGTGCGCTGTAAAAAATTCACCTGTTTGGCATCTGGCTTGGGAACCTGCAGATAGGTCATCTTGAATCCGGGTCCCTGGCCACTGATTTCGAGGATCATCCGGTTGGCATTGGGGGAAGGATCAGGTGCCAGCCAATAGGCAAAAACGGCAATGAAGACTGTGGCAGCAATACAGACCAGGCCTACCACAGCGGCTTTGTTTCGCTTTAGTTTTCGCCATGCAGAAAATGTGAGGGAATGCTGATCCACAACCCAAGATACTATCATTTTACATTGCGGCCCTTCCATCGGTAGCCACCGGCCTGTCCAAAAAATCCGGACACTACCGTGTACAGAATATGCAGTGGTTGTGCAATGGGGAACCAGCGCAAAAGAGGCGAGAGTTCAAAAAATTTTAATACGCGTTGCACAAACTGCCACTCAATCATCAGTTTGATGATCATCAGGATAAGACCTAAGACAAGGGCCCTGTGGTTCCAGATCCCAACCAAGAGCATGGCAATGATCCACAGATTTACAACATACACCAGAAGCAGGATGCGGAATAGGACAGGATCTTTGTATTTCGTGGCCTTGCTGGCCCAGCGGATCCGCTGCTGCAGGAAAAGTTTCCAGGTGGATTCTGTTTTAGTACTTACGATCGCGTCCGTTGAAAAAGCATATCCGATGCTGCCCGGGTACTGCGTACTGAATTTCTGCATCAGCAGCATGTCGTCACCGGAAGCGATGTCATCGATCCCACTAAAACCACCTACTTCATGGTAGAATGATTTGATATATGCAAGGTTGGCACCGCTGGACATATCATGGATGCCGCTTCCAACGGATGCAGCGGTTATGCCCTGCAGGATGGCGAAATCAAGCGACTGGAACATCGATAAAAATGAATCACCCGGCATCATTTTGACGGGCCCTGTGATCATGTATGCGCGTTGGGATTGCAGGGTGTTCACCATAGTACTCACCCAAGTTTGCGCAACGATGCAATCTGCATCAGTGGTTAGGATCAACGTACCGGAAGCCTGCGAGATGCCGGTGGCAATGGCTTGTTTTTTAAATGCGATGGAGCCAGGTGCGGGATTGTTACGGATTAGCTTTACCGGAAAGCTTTTGACGATCTCTGCGGTATCGTCTTCAGACGCATCATCCACCACAATGATCTCCATTAGTGAACGGGGATAGGTTTGTGCCACCAATGCAGACAGGCAGGCCTTGATGTTGGCGGCTTCATTTCTTGCAGGAATGATCACGGTAACAAGTTGTGTGGCTACCGTATCAGCAATGGAAAAGTTTTTTCTGCTTTGGGTAAAGGCATCGTCATAACGTTTGATCAATAGTGCGTACGCAAGCATCAGAAGAACAGATATGACGAGGATGGTAGCTGGAAGGATCATGCAGAAAGATTGAAAGCTTCAGCTATCGCAGGTGCATTTTTCAAATGAAGTACCTGATGACCGATGGGAAGGATCTCCATTTTTTTAGGTGCCCTCATGCGTTGAAAAAATGCCTTTCCTGGTTCAAGGGGAATGATGGTATCATATTGCCCATACAACAGAATTGTAGGGATCTGTCTTTTATTGATTTCACGGAGCACAATGGTGAGGTTGGGTTTGAATTTCCTGAAGAGTGTCCAAGCATGGTACACTAGTTCTCTGATATGTTTATCTTCCAGGTAGAGGTCCACAAATTTACGAATGCTTTTGCTAATCATACCCCAGCTTTCCATACGGCGGATCATGCGCATGAATCCTTGTGGTTTGTGCATAAAGCGGCGGAACAGTTGATTACCTCCGGAGGTTTGCGTGGCCAGCCAATAGTACGGATTGAAATGCAATCCGTCTGGTGCCAGCAGGATCAGCCTTGTGATCCTGTGGGGGATCAATTGTAAGAGATGCAGGGAAATTCTTCCACCCATGGAATAGCCCATGAGTGCAAAGCGATCAGCCTGTGCATGCGGGCAATGATGGATCATATCGATGAGGTCCTCAGGGCTTAGCGTGTTTCCATCGTTCCATTTCGTATCACCATGCAGGGGAAGATCGAATGCAATAAACCGATGGCCCGGCACATGGCCCGCCAGCCAATCAAAGGTTGCTGCATAGGTTCCGAATCCATGCAAGCAGATGACCAGCTCCGGTCCTTCACCAGAGTAGCGGTAATGGATCGTTGACTGTTTGAAATGAAAATAATGGGATTGCATTGCCTTGGGGCAAATTAATCCATTTGGATCATTGCTTTATAAAGCGCAGTGTATTTGTATCATCTGGAGAAACCACCCTAACCATATACATGCCATTGCTGAGTTGAGCAATGGGGATGGTAAAGGCGTTAATGCCTTTCTCTCCAGTTCTGGTGGTGCTGTACAAGGTTCTGCCCGTTAGATCAGTGATGGTGATGGATATCGATGCTTTGGCAGACTGAACTGTTTTGAGATGCAGTACCTCTGACGCCGGAACAGGATAGGCGGAAATGCTGCCTGTGACAACATTGTTGACCTGAACAGTTTTAGTGAATTCTTTTCTGCCGTTCTTATCTACGAGCGCCAGGCGATAATAATTTCTTCCGATGGCTGGTTGACGATCTTCAAAACGATATGTGCCAGTAGCAGATACCTGCACATTGGGCTTCACCTTTCCGATTTCTGAAAAATGTTGTCCGTCCACAGACTTCTCCACACCAACAAAATCATGAAACATATCTGCCTTTGCCTGCCAACGAAGCAAGACAAGTCTGTCCTGTATTTCCACGCGAAAATCCCTAATGACTATTGGGAGCAGGTTGTTGAAAATGCTATTCGCCACTACGGCATCGAATATCCGACCGTGTCCTACATCGTTCACGTGTATACCATCAGGTATGTTATTCCCATCTACATAACGCACATCAAAACCAATGTAGCCGCCTGTTCTAAACAACTGAGGATATACATTGATGGATTTGGTGGTGAAGGTTGAAAGGATCAGATCATTTTGTGTGGAAAGTTGTGTTCTTCTTGCTTCATCCGCAAAATCCCTGGGCTGGGTGCCCAGGAAAAATATCTCAACACCTTCGGCGGCAGCAATGGTTTGCAGGTTTATAAGGTTATTGATGGTTTCTGTATTGGTGAATCCATTGGCAACATCGTTGGATGGATAGCTTGCAAGAATAATATCGGGATTCCAATCCAGTGCTTCATAGATATTTCCAGAAACCGCGATATTCAGCGCTTGGGCTGTTGTTCTTCCCGGAACGGCAATATTGTGCCAGGTATGCGTATTATAAAAGGTCTCGAGTCTTCCAAATAGGGAAAATTGTGTAGCGCTTGCACCTGTGCCAGCTGCGGTGGAGGAGCCCATCAACACAATTCGTTTTTGAGCCTGTGCATACAACACCAAGACCATAGCCATCAAGGCGATACATATCTTTTTCATTCCTCAGTATTCTAAAGTGACAGCAACAGGGGCAGGAATTTCGGGGGTATTGGCTATGGGCGGGAGATAAAAATATGACAAATTTATTAGGACTTAAAGGAAAAAAGTTTGTACTTTCGAATTAGTTGCATAACTAACAATATGCCAAACAACCAATTTAAAAGAGGGGAATTATACAGCTTTATCACGGGTGTTGCCTCAACAGCGATCGCCCGGAGGCTGCAGAAGAACTTCAAAACCAACGGAGTAGAGATTACCATTGAGCAATGGAGCGTATTGTATCATTTGTGGAAACAGGACGGTGTGAACCAGCAGGAGTTGTGCAATGCTACATTTCGGGACAAACCCAGCATCACCCGGTTGGTGGATAATCTGGAAAAACTGAAGCTGGTAAGGCGGGTTTCGTCCAAAGAGGACCGTCGGCGCAACCTGATCTTCCTCACGGAAACGGCCAAAAAGCTCCAGGATCAGTCGATGGATCTCGCCAACCAAACCCTGAATGAAGCATTGGAAGGGGTGCCGTCTGCAGACATTGAGCTTTGTAAATCCGTGTTGCAGAAAGTGTATGATAACCTGAAATAGCCGGACAATAACTCAATAACTCAGTAACACAACAACTTAACAACTTAAAATAGAAAAGTATGTCTACCGAAGTTCAAACACAGATGTTGAAAGGTGGTGAGTGGGTAATCAAAGAATCTGAAGCCGCAGAGGTATTCACGCCAGAAGATTTCAATGAGGAGCAGAAAATGGTGCACGAGATGTGTTTATCATTCCTTGAAGCCGAGATCTATCCATTGGTTGACAGGATAGACAACCTGGAGCCCGGGCTGATGCCATCTTTGATGGACAAAGCAGGTGAGCAGGGGTTACTCGGTACTTCTATCCCTGAAGATCTGGGTGGTCTCGGGAAAGATTTTATCACGAGCACACTGGTGAATGAAGGCTTAGGCGGAGGACATTCGTTCTCTGTAGCCATCGCAGCCCATACGGGTATCGGCACATTGCCCATTCTTTATTTTGGCACAGATGAGCAAAAAATAAAGTATGTGACCAAACTGGGTACAGGTGAATGGAAAGGTGCGTATGGATTGACAGAGCCTAATTCCGGTTCTGATGCCTTGAGTGCAAAAACAACGGCGAAGCTGAGCGATGATGGCAAATACTATATACTGAATGGTCAGAAATGCTGGATCACCAACGGTGGTTTTGCGGATGTATATACCGTATTTGCAAAAGTAGATGGTGATAAATTCACCGGGTTCATCGTTGAGCGCGGATTCGAAGGCTTCACGCAAGGGCCTGAAGAGCACAAGATGGGTATCAAAGGTTCGTCTACGGTGCAGCTCTATTTCCAGGACTGCAAGGTTCCGGTAGAGAATGTATTGGGAGAAATTGGCAAGGGACACGTGATCGCGTTCAACATTTTGAATATCGGCAGGCTGAAACTTTGTGCAGCAACACTTGGTGGTGCAAAGATGGCTTTGTCTGAAACAGTTAAGTATGCCAATACGCGTGAGCAGTTCAAGCAGCCCATCGCGAATTTTGGAGCCATTCAACATAAGCTTGCTGAAGCGGCGATCCGTTTGTGGATCAGCGAATCTGCTCTGTATCGCAGCGCGATGTGGATCGAAGAGATGGAGAAATCCATGATGGCCGATGGTAAGGCTTATGCCGACGCCCTTTTGGGTGCGGCGGAAGAGTACGC
>REAQ01000206.1 GCA_004294195.1 Sphingobacteriales bacterium
TACATGTGTTCACTATATCCACTAATGATGGCATCCAAAAAATCTTTGCGGATAACAATATGCTGAAGATCCTGCTCTTCTTCATTGGCGGGCGACACATAAGTCCGGATCATATCACCCACGTCACTGATGAACAAGCCTGGCATAACGGTATCAAGGTCTATCACACAGATTCCATTCTCCTTTTCATCCAGCAAAACATTGCTGATCTTGGTGTCATGATGCGTAACGCGCGTGGTGAATGCGGCAGATGATTTGAATGCTTCAAACTGATCCACAATGCCTTTGTGGAACAGCAACTTTGTGGCAACCGTTTTTGAAGCCGCAAGCCGGTCCTGATCACCCTCTTTCAATGCTTCTTCAAATTGCCTGTATCGCCAGCTCAGGTCATGAAATCCGGGTATGGTATAACGCAGTAATGAGGAGTCAAAGGATTTTAAGACCGCGGTAAACTTTCCAAACTGTGCAGCGGCAGCCCAGGCTTGTGTTGGTGTAGCACATACATCAATGGTATGGGAGTTCGGAACAAAAGGAAACAACCTGAAGTATTCACCATTGTGCAAATAGTAGTCTTCGTCCTCCAGTGTCTTCACAGGAATGGTAAAAGTGTATCCAGGCTCATGATGCGCGAGGAACCGCCCAAGTACATTTATGTTATGCGCTATGTCTTCCGGATGCCGGAATACAAAATGATTTACTTTTTGAAGGATGAATGCAGGCTTACCCTCTTTCATTACTTTGAAGGTTGCATGGATCAGACCTGAACCGAAAGACGTTGCATTGTAGTTGTCCGGATCCAATCCAAATGCCCTAAGTATTTGATCGATGTCTTTCATCAATACAGCATCCTCACTTTGATCGTTTCTTTCACCTCTTTCAACAGAGACAGCGCTTTTGACGAAAGCTTTTTGTCTACATCCAAAACCACGTAACCGATCTCTTCATTGGTCTTCAGGTATTGCGCGAGGATGTTGATGTTGTTGGCAGACAAAGTGGAGTTGATGGAAGACAGTACACCGGGAACATTGTTGTGAATGTGAAGTATCCGATGTGTGCCTTCCTGGGGAGGAAGGCTCAGTTCCGGAACAGTGTGAGAACCCGTTGTGGTGCCCATCTCCAGATAGTGGAAAAGTTTAGCGCTCACATCTACCCCAATATTCTGTTGTGCTTCTTCGGTTGAGCCACCGATGTGGGGGGTCAACAACACGTTAGACATATTTTGCAAAGGCGTGGTAAATGCATCACCGTTTTTTTCCGGTTCCCATGGAAATACATCGATGGCCGCTCCACCCAATTGTCCTGATTCAAGTGCTTTCGCCAGTGCATCGATATCCACCACTTCACCGCGCGCATAGTTAAGAAGGATGGCTCCTTTCTTAAACTGTTTCAGTACGGTTTTATTGATCATGTTCCGGGTCTGTGTTGTTTCGGGAACATGCAGTGTTACAATATCTGATTTACTGACCAGTTCCTTAATGGATCTGCAAGGTTCCGCATTACCCAAAGGAAGCCTGGTGGCCACGTCAAAATATCGAACCCGCATACCCACGGCCTCAGCGAGAATGCTCACCTGGGTACCAATATTTCCATATCCAATGATTCCCAGGGTCTTGCCGCGCAATTCATAACTGCCTTTGGCTTCTTTCATCCAGATGCCGTCATGTGCCGCCATATTCTTATCTACAATTCTCCGGATCAGCATGATAGACGCTCCAATCACCAATTCAGCCACAGAACGGGTATTGCTGTAGGGCGCATTGAAAACTACTACCCCTTTTTCCCTTGCAGAACGAAGATTTACCTGATTCACCCCTATGCAAAAACAACCTATGGCCTGAAGTTTGATGGCTGCATCCAATACACGACTGGTAATTTGCGTTTTAGACCTGATGCCAAGCATATGGACATTACGAATTTCTTGTATGAGTTCATCTTCACTCAGTGCGCCGGATAGCTTTTTAACATTGGTATAGCCCGCGTCCCGAAATTGTTTCACCGCGGTTTCACTGATGTTTTCAAGAAACAGGATACTGATCTTGTCTTTGGGGTAACTGGTTGTTTTAGGATCAGGCATAAAATTGTGTTCCAATAGTTTGTGTGCGAAATTAATAACTAATATCTTAGTGAAGTTTTTTCAATTCTAACTATCCATCCTGTATGAAAAATATTATATCCATCCTATTGCTAACGGTACTGGCAGGTTGTTTTGCCACTACTGACAAGCGAATAACAGATAAGGCAAAATCAACCCAGGTTCCCGGGGATCTTGCTTCCAAGTCTGGCCTCCCATCCGCAGAAGCTGAAAAGTATTATCGGGTCACACAGGGTTTCTATGACCTTTATCTTAAAAAGTCGGGGTTCAATGGCGCAATGATTGTTGCCAAAAACGGACAGATCGTCTTTGAAAAGTATGCCGGTTCAAAGCATATTGGTCAGAGAGACAGTATCGATGCCAATACACCATTTCATTTGGCTTCGGTATCTAAGACCTTCACGGGAATGGCTACCCTAAAACTCTGGGAAGAAGGCAAACTGGATATCAACCATGAAGCATCTGTTTACCTGCAGGGTTTCAATTATCCTGGTGTCACTGTCAAATCGCTCCTTAATCATCGCAGCGGCTTACCGAACTATGTGCATGTGATGGAAGAGAAAGGATGGGATCGAAAAATACAGGTTACCAATGGCGATGTGTTGAATTTTCTGGTGACCCGAAAGAGTGACCTGATGGTTGGAAGGCCAGATAGAAACTTCAGCTATTGCAATACCAACTACGCGTTGCTGGCACTTATTGTTGAAAAGGTAAGCGGGAAGTCATTCGATCAATATCTTTCTGAATCCTTCTTCAAGCCGCTTGGAATGGACCATAGCTTCGTTTTTCAGCCTGGCATGGAAGACTCGGTATTACCTTCGTACAATTGGAAAAACCAACAGGAAGCGTTTACTTATTTGGACTGGGTATATGGCGATAAAAATATTTATTCCACACCAAGGGACATGCTCAAATGGGCAAACGCGTTAGATAAGGGTGGATTGTTCAAAAAAGAAACACTTGATGCGGCATACACAGGTTACAGCAATGAGAAACCAGGTGTTAAAAATTATGGTTTAGGTTGGAGATTGTACATCTACCCAGACAACAGAAAAATCATCTACCACAATGGTTGGTGGCACGGCAACAATACCGTTTTCACCCGGCTGGTTGATGATTCTGCAACCGTGATCATCCTGGGCAATAAGTTCAACAAGAGGATCTATGATGCGAAAAAATTGTACACTGCTTTTGGTGCGTACGACGCACAGTCTGGCGAAGATTAGCAGCCATAGATCCGGTGAATTAGAGTACATTCGGTACTGACCATTTTCATTCATGAAGATTTTTACGGCGGAACAGATCCGGGCCTGGGATCATTATACGATTCAACATGAGCCCATATCTTCCATCGATCTGATGGAGAGAGCTGCAAAGGCATCTACAGATCATATCCTGAAGAACTTTCCAAGAGGAACCCCTTTCCACGTTTTATGTGGTCCCGGCAATAACGGGGGTGATGGATTGGCCATAGCAAGATTACTTTTTGAGGCGGGGCAACCTGTGATTGTGTATGTTTCTGAGGAAGGTTCCACTAGTGAAGACCATCGAACCAATCTCACCAGATGGAAAGACCTTCATGCGCTCATAAACAAACCCGATGACTTTGTAGCGCAGACATTGACGGAAGGGTGCGTGATCATTGACGCATTGTTTGGTACAGGAAACCTACGAAGCATCAAGGGCTCGTACGCAGAAATGATCAATCATGTCAACCGTTCTGGCCTTCAGGTGGTGTCTATAGACCTGCCATCCGGGATGCGGGCAGATGAACCTACAATTGATCAGGTGATCGTGAAAGCTACCATTACCCTGACCCTGGGCTGCTGGAAACTGGCATTGTTGATGCCGGAGAATGGTCCTTTTATTGGGGAGGTCCATCTTTTACCCCTCGGTTTGCACCCGGGTTATGCTTCCGCAAGTCATACGCCTTTTCAAATGATGGAGACCGAAGACATTAGGTCATTACTACAACCCAGGGATCCATTTGCACACAAAGGGACTTTTGGAACTGCGATGTTGCTGGCTGGGAGTAAAAACATGATGGGCGCCGCCCTCTTATCTGCAACCGGTTGCCTACGGAGCGGGGCCGGTAAATTGATCTGCAGGATTTCAACGGGGGGAATGCTTGCCATGCAAACAGGACTGCCAGAGGCCATTTGTTCACCGGATCCGGATCCAGATCACCTGACTGTTTTTCCAGAATTGGGCGGAGTGGATGCCATCGGCATTGGACCCGGTCTGGGTCAACAACCAGAAACAGACGAGGTTGTGTGGCATGCATTGGAAGCATCGCCTGTTCCCAGGATATTTGATGCCGATGCCCTGAACACCATTGCCAGAAAAGGCTGGCACGACAAACTTAGCCGAAATTGTGCCATCACCCCGCATATTGGCGAATTCCATCGGCTTTTCCATGCCGAACAAAATGGATTCAGCCGGATAAAAACAGCCATGGAGTTTTCCACAGCCCGTGAAGTTTGTGTCATTATAAAAGGACGCTATAGCTTTTTATCCACACCAGGTGGACAGGGCTACTTCAATCCCACGGGTAATCCAGGGATGGCAAAGGCGGGCTCAGGGGATGTGTTGACCGGCATGATCCTTGCATTGCTTGCCCAGAAATACAGTGTGGACGCGGCTTGTAGAATGGCAATGTACCTGCACGGTCTTGCCGGGGATCTTACCAGAAACGATATGGGCGAGGCGGGAATGCTGGCCTCGGACCTTGTTTTAAGAATCGGTAAGGCTTTTGGGGCAATATTGCGTACATAAATTTGTTTTTCATACCTTTACTTAGATTATTATCCAAGCTTATCCTCTCGAAAGATCAAGTTCAGACGTATCCTACGGTAGACCATGTCCATTAAAATCTGAATTCTTGATTATGAGAAAAAACTTTACCCTCTGCTTTTTAGTTGCTGGCCTGTTCACCTATGAGTCAATGTTTGCTGCTGATTTTACCGTGACGTCTACTGCAGACAGCGGTCCCGGCACATTGAGACAAGCCCTTGTCGATGCAGCGACAAATCCTGGTCCTGACAACATCTTTTTCAACATTTCTGATGTGCCTGCAAGAATCACTTTGAATAGCAGCCTTACTATTGGCTCGGCAGTGGTTATTGACGGTTACACGCAGCCAGGTACTACCCAAGGTCCTGTAAGTGCCAGGCAGGTTCTGGTAAGTCTTAATTTTAACGCTATTGATAACGGTCCGGCACCCGCCGCTTACGATGGACTGATCATCACCACAGGAAACGTTACCGTACGAGGATTGGCTATTTACAGGGCTAATCGTGCTATTGTACTAAATGGTACTGCGGGAACCGGTGGTGCAGTTCGTATTCAGGGAAATATTATTGGATTAGATGAATTCAATTCAAATTTCGTTGAAGATCCTATTTCAGGCGAAGTTGCTAATACAAGAAACGGATCTCACGGCGTATTTTTTGCAACCACATCTACTGGTTTTGTGATTCCAAGGGTTTTCCTTGGTGTAGACGGAGATGGAACAAATGACGCTAATGAAGGAAATCTGATAACAAACAATGGGCAGGATGGTGTTTTTCTTAACAACGCAGATTACAATGTTATCGCAGGTAATTTCATTGGAACCAGAGAAACGGGAACCCTTATCGGAGTGACCAATACCAATAATAACGGAATTACTTTTGACGGGACAAACCTGGGAGACGGTTGTTCCAACAATCGTATTGGGACAGATGGTAATGGTGTTAGCGATGCATTAGAAGGCAATGTGGTTAGTGGAAACAGAAAAAACGGTATCGTACTTCAACGAAGGGGTACCGCCAACCAGATTGCTGGAAATACGATTGGCATTACACCAGTAGGTGGTGTCCCAGCAGGTAATGGTCGTATTGTTTCAGGAACTCCTCCCGTGTTTATCACGGAAGGAAATGGCATCCTGCTTAATAATGTTTCTGGTAATATCATCGGTGTGAACCCTACAGGGGGTGTAGCTGCGCAGCGTAATTTCATTTCTTCCAACTTTCATAATGGCATTACACTTTATTCTAGCGCAACCGGCTCAAATGGATTTGTTCAAAACAATATCGTTGCGGGAAACACGATTGGATCCAATCTAGCTGGTGACAATAGGGGTAATTTGAAATGGGGTGTTTTCTTAACCAATACAGCAACTTCCAGCCTAGTTTTCAATAATTTTATTGGTAGTAACGATGATGGATCAGGAGACAATCTGGAAGGGAATACGATTGTATACAACCAAAGAGATGGAGTTGGTCTGTTGGATCAGTCGACTGATTTTGTTATCGAGAACCGAATCTCCAGGAACAGTATGTTCGGCAATAATAGGCCAGGTGCTGGCTCTGAGGGGTACGGTCTCGGAATAAATCTTATGCCTACCATTACAGACGGAACTACACCAAACTCTGGAGCAGGTACAGGACCTAACTTCCTTTACAATTTTCCTGTGACTGTCGATTTTAAAGTTAATACGGGATCAAGTGAGGTTGAGGTGACCGGTTCATCTCCATCAGGTGCTTTCGTTCAATATTATATTGCT
>REAQ01000328.1 GCA_004294195.1 Sphingobacteriales bacterium
CAGGGGTTGGCGCAACCCTTGCTAGCTGTGCAATTGGTAAGGGCGGCAATGGTGGCGCCGGTGGTTCGGGTGGCACAGGCGGCAGTGGTGCTGGAGGAAACGGCGGATTATCTTTTTCAATATTCAAAACAGGCACTGATATTTCCACTGTCGGAAACTCTCTTTTGTTTGGAAGTTTTGGGAATGGTGGCGTGGGTGGAAAAACACCGGGCACTATTTTTAATGCATCATCGGGCAAGGCCGGCACGGCTGGTGCTGTTTTTACTAATTAAGGTAATTGCCTCGGAACCTTTTTGACCGCCGCCCGAAGGCAGGCATGTTAGGTTCAGTATTTACAAGGGCCCGATGGTTCAAAATCATGGCTTTTATGGCCCCTGACCGATACCCAAAAGGTTGTAAGTAATCAACCCTCCCTGAATAAATACTGAACGGTATCGGGCGTTTGCTGCACCAATATAACTTCGCGATCGGCCTTGTATTGATGGATGGCCTCCGGGGTATAATGCCTTATGGTAAAAAGCGTAAGGTTGGGTTGTACGGTTACATCAAAAATACTTTCGGCATGTGCGGCCAGCAACCCGGTTTTTTCGGCATGCGCATCAAACACTGCCATAAGCTGAACGGCGCCATTTTGTACAAGATTGGGGCGCATATGCAACTGTTTTAACAATTCATACCATTGGCCAATTGGCTCCTCTCCTACAAAAGAAAAATCTTTGGTATGAAAAGTCATGAGTACCTGTTTTTCTTTTTTTATAAGAACAGGTGGCAGGGATGATTGCTTTTTCCCATTAATAAGCGTACCCGGCAGCGAGGGGTCTAAAAATGACTTAACCTGCAATGGAATATTAGCATTATAAAGCGGTTTCATGGTTTTGGGGTGAATAACCTGAGCGCCGTAATAAGCCATTTCTACCACCTCATCGTAACTAAGGTGAGGCAAGGGGGTAGCTTCGGGAAATAGCCGTGGATCAGCGTTTAAAACAGCATCTACATCCTTCCAGATGGTAACTTTTTCGGCTCTCAGCAGGTTGGCAAATATTGCTGCACTATAATCACTTCCTTCCCTGCCAAGCGTGGTGCTTTCATTTTCATCCGTACAGCCAATAAACCCCTGTGTTATTAAAATATTGCCCGGTTTTAGCAAGGGTCTTAGCGTTGTTTCCACCTGCTGTTGGGTAGCTTCCCAAAGAATGCCTGCATCCCTGAAATTGTTATCGGTTTTCAGGATATCGCGAACATCAACCCATTGTGTTTCCATTCCTTTTTCCTTAAAAAAATGGGCAAGCATCAAAGTGCTAAAAAGCTCACCAAGGCAAACCAATTGATCGTAATAATAGTCAAACGGCCTTACAGGTTTATCATGCAATAACCACTCGGCCTCGGTACATATACCTGTAAACGCCGAAATAAACGGGTGATGCTCTTTTACCAGGAGGTATTTTGCAATATTGAGATGCTGGTTTTTTACCTGCTCAAACAATTGAAGGGCATCTTCCATCCTGCCCTCATAAAAAGATTCAGTTACTTTTTCAAGCCCGTTGGTTGTTTTGCCCATGGCACATACAATCAACAGCAGCGGCCGATCCGGTTCGCTACCTATG
>REAQ01000207.1 GCA_004294195.1 Sphingobacteriales bacterium
GATACCATTCCTTACCGCGAGTTAGATATGGTTTTCTTTCTGCGCCGGCGTCATCTCACCCAGAATAAAAACCATATCTAACTCGCGGTAAGGAATGGTATCCCCGTTGTAGACGATCACGGGTACCAGAATGGTATCATTGGGACCATAGCGCGATTGACCCTTTAACTCAGTGCTAAGGGCGAGGATTAAGGGGAAGAAAAATAGCCAACTGCGCAGTCCCACAGGTAACATTGTTTGAAATTACAAAACCCAAAGGAGATATCCTACCCCCGCTTTTCTTTCAGGCGCCTGTACATGCTGAGGAAGAACCCGATCACCATGATAATAGTACCCGCCCAAAGCACATTAATATAGGGGAACCCATAGGCTTTCAGGGTAATATATCGCATGACTGCATTGGATTCCCTGATACCCAGCTCTATCTCCTCACCTCTGACTGCATTGATATTCAGCACCAGGTTTTGGGTATAAACCGTATCAACTTTAACAGATGGTTGGCGATCTTTCACAAAATAAGCCGGCGTTGCATCATAGCGCCTTCCATCCTGCGAAATCACTTTCAGTTCAGACAACCAGGCGCTGTCTACCACGGGAAGATCTTTATTGTCATTCTTATTGGCAGTGATCACATTATCCACTAGCACATAGCCCTTTGAATAAAACACGGTATCGCCTTTCTTCACCCAGGTGTTCCTGAATGCGGATGTATCCGCTGCTTGTGCATTGGGATTTAACCAAGAAGTAATATATACAAACACGTCTCGCGTGAGATAGTGTCTCGCTCCGGGATTAGAAGAAAGATTCATGCCCTCATCGCCCTTCACTAAAAACGCGTTGGGGTAAATATTGAAATCTTCTTTTTTAGCGGTTGTATCTCCCGTCTTGAAATTGATCTTGAAATAAACACGGTCGTTTTTCGTGACGGCAGAATCTCCTTCGTAAGTGACAACATACTTACCCATCGGCGTAGGCACACCATGGATTAATGTCACATTCTCTGCCGGGTTCTCTGCCTTTCCTTTTACATCGGTTAACCCTGAAATAGCAATTCCCGTATTGTTGATGGAGATCAGTTCTTTTTTGGACGATGAGATGAGTATACCGATGACCATCAGCGCAAATCCGAGATGCGTTATAGAAGCACCAGCCATTTTAAGATTTCCTTTAAGCACCTTAAAAATATAAGTGCCATTGGCGATCAGTGCATAGATACCTGCCCACATCGCGAGGTGAATAGCTGCCAGAAAACCCGCACCATATTTATCATAATTGAAACCTCCCAAAAAGCTCACCAGGGCAGAAAGAATGAGCGTGATCACTGTTGGTATCAACAGGTTAGACCAAAGGTATTTTCTAGTGGTGTCCTTGTATTTAAAGTACTGAGTGATGGCAGTCAAAATGCTAATCACAATGATCACAAGGATCATGACACGGTTGTAAACATACTCCACATCCTGTCCAATGGCCCACTGTGTACCCAGGATCTTATTGAAAAACGGCAAAGAAGTAAGGATGATGATATAAGCCGCAGATACAAAGAAAAGCAGTGAGCCCACAAACATCCAGAACTCACGGGAGTTCATGCTCTCTTCTTTTCGGATCACCGGAATGTTTTTTCGCTCCCGCCAATAGGCCACTACAGCTACCGCAAGGAAACTCAGCATCATCAGGATGAGGTGCCAATAGAGGGTGCTGCCTTCGCCAGTGAAAGAGTGTACAGAGGTGTCTCCCAACACACCTGTTCTGGTGAGGAAGGTTGAATACAATACAAACAAGTAACCGGATGGTATGAAGAGATAGGTTGCTTTCAGGGAATGACCGGTGGAACGATAGATCAATAAAGTATGAATACCCGCCACCATCAGCATCCAGGGCACAAGGGAAGCATTCTCTACCGGATCCCAGGCCCAATATCCGCCGAAGGTGAGGGATTCATAAGCCCAGGCTGCACCCATCATGATACCCAAACCCAGGATACCGCCATTGAAAAGAGACCAGCTGAGGGCCGGTTTCGTCCAGCTCTGATGATCCCTTTTCCAGAGTCCGGCCACTATATAGGCAAACGGTATGAGTGAAGATGCAAAGCCTAAGAACAGCACGGGCGGATGGATCACCATCCAGTAGTTCTGCAGCAAGATGTTCAGACCCTTGCCGTCTGTTAGGTATTTGAAAAGATAGTTTGGATCCTGCAAAACTGGTGCATCAGGAAATTCATTACGCATTAGCACAAAAGGTCCGGTACCAATACGGATATCGAAGAAATAGATGCCGATGAGGAAACTGGTCAAAAAAATCTGCGATAAACTCACCACCGTCATTACACGAGACTCCCATTGTTTGGCCGTGCGGATCACCACCAGACCCAACACACTTTGCCAGAAGGTCCATAACATGAAAGAACCCTCCTGACCTTCCCAAAAGCAACTGAGCAGATATTGCATATCCAGGCTCCGCTTGGAGTGCTGATAGGCATATTTATATTCAAAATAATGGTTATAAATAATGAGGTAGAGTACCACGAAAACGGCGATAATGGTAAACACCTGGATCCCGAAGGCCAATCTGCCCATTTTCAGCCAACCGGCAGTTTCAGGAGATAACTCCGTCTGTGCTGCCTTGAAATAAGCATAGGTAGCTAAGATTGACGCCACAAAAGACAATAAGACAAAGAAATGGCCGAGCTGGCCAATGAATAAATGTTCACCTTCGTATTGCATCCCGGTTAATAGGTTTTGGTTGAGTCAGCTGTTGCAACGGGCTTTTCGAATTCTTTGAACTGTTGATTTGGATCGTCCTTGTACTTTGACGGGCATTTCAGGAGGATCTCCTTACATTCAAAAACTTCCCCATTCATCTGTCCCTTCAATACAACACGGTCTGAGTGTTCCAGTTCAGTAGGTTTTGAATTTCGATATACCACCCGCGCACGGGCGCCCAATGAATCTACCGCATAGAAACTCAGGTAATTAGGATCCTTCACGGGATCGTACACCACGGGACTGGAGCGATCCAGCTTGGCAATCAGGTGCACATATTTGCCTTCCTTTCGCTTTGCTGACTCAATGGAGTCATATGTAGTGATATCCTTGGTGAGGGTGAGCAAGCCTGCAATCGCAATAGCGATCACTACTAGTAACACAATATGTATTTTCTTCATGGCCTCTAAATCTTTTGCAAAATTAGGTCAAAATCGGGCAGATTGCTTTTTCCGTTAAAACTATATGGACTACTCTATTACCCTGTGCGGGTATGGAAAAAAGTGTAATTTCGTACCTGCATTCCCAACTATGGCTGATCTATCCCAGTTCGACCCCAACGCTGTCAGCAACCTGAACAACAACATTTTTGGCCTCCCCTTTACCGAAGATGAAGCGACTCTCGTGTTGCTGCCGGTACCATGGGAAGTCACCGTCTCCTACCGTGCAGGTACGGCAAGAGCCCCGGACCACCTCTTCACCGCGTCCATGCAGGTTGACCTGTATGATCCGGACATGCCCGAGGCATGGAAGCATGGTTTTTTCATGCGTAAGGCAGACAAAAAAGTTTTGTTAAAAAGCGACTATCTCCGTAAGGAAGCAGAACTGTATATCAATTACATCTCGCAGGGTGATAAGGTTGATAACAACCGCTTCATGTGTAAGACGCTGGTGGAAGTCAACGAAGGTTCAACCTTTCTTAACCAGTGGGTGTATGAACAAACCAGTGAACTGATCCAACGTGGCAAACTGGTTGGGTTGGTTGGTGGGGATCACTCCATTCCATATGGTTACATCAAAGCGCTCGCGGAGCAACATGAGCAGTTTGGTGTATTACAGATCGATGCGCATTGTGATCTCCGTGAGTCATACGAGGGATTTGTTTTTTCGCATGCCTCCATCATGTTTAATGTGTTAAGGGATATCCCGCAGGTGCAAAAACTTGTGCAGGTAGGTATCCGTGATTATAGTGCCGGCGAGTTCAATTACATCTGCAATAGCAACCACAGAGTGGTGACTTATTTTGATAAAGATATCAAGGAGCGTCAGTACGACGGACAAACCTGGAAGCAGATCGCAGAAGATATTGTAAACCAGTTGCCGCCAAAAGTGTATATCAGTTTTGACATCGATGGTCTCGATCCCAAATTGTGTCCACATACCGGAACGCCCGTACAGGGCGGGTTTGAGACGGAGCAGATGTTTTTCCTCTTCAAGAAAATCTTACAGAGCGGCAGGGAAATTATCGGGTTTGACCTGAATGAAGTGGGCATCAGTCCAAACGAATACGATGAAAACGTAGGTGCGCGCATCCTCTTTAAGTTGTGCAATCTGATCACTACATCACGGGAGATTCATGCGGTCAAACAATAAGGTATATGACTATGTAGTTGTGCTGAAACAAAAGAACCGGCGCAGCGTGGAATTGATTGGCTTGATAGCTTTTGCAATTTTCCTAGCGATCCTTCTGCATCATCTCATTACTACCGATCAACACAGAATCATTGTTGGGTTGATCACACTTACATCCATCGGCCTGTTCACCAATGGTCTCATACAATTCAAGAAAAGAAAAAAACCGGACCTCATCATCGCATTTGTCCTGGCTTCCATCGTACTCCTTATCCTGCTCAAACTAAAATGGATAGCCGGACTATATCTCTTTCTAGGATCGGTGTATCGCAAATCCGTTAAGCCGCAGGAAATCGGCTTCAGTCCGGAGATCATTGTGGTGGACGGACTCTATCAGAAACGGATCAACTGGAGTCAGCTGAACAATGTTCTGATCAAGGACGGTCTCCTCACGATGGATTACAAAAACAACAAACTTTTCCAGCAGGAAACCGCTGATCTGGATGATGACGAAGACGATGATGTGACCGAGGAAGAATTTAATGCATTCTGTCGAACTGCGCTACATAAATAAGGTCGCAACCTAATGAATTGCCGCATTACCGCATTGCCACATTGCCACATTGATTATCTATCTTTGCACCATGTTTTTACTGTATTCAGACGGAAAGGGCAACATCTTTGAAGATGAAACACTGTTTGCCGTTGGCAGAAGTGGCTGGGATGCTTTTCCCATCGAAGAAGAAGAATGGATCCCCCTTCCTGACGGCGGCTCATTGTATGAATTGCCTGGCAGAAAAGGCATAGGGATCGATGTGGTTACCGGCGAAATGCGGCTTTGTGATAAAGGCTGGGCAGTGGCTGCATTTATTCCACCAGCCCATACCGGGCTTTATCTGGCGGCATATGAGTCCCTGCCCGAAGCGCCAACCCTCCCTCTTTTCTGTTACACCGCTGTGGGATGGCGAAATGATCAATTCTTTGTTCCTGCGGTACGCATCGAACAAGATATCAGACAGGAATGTGCGGGCTTCGATGCCAACAAAGTGGAAACCGGTGTTGATCAGTTGATCAAGGCTTATCCGCACAACAGGCTGGTGGCACACCTCGCCAACAATTGTGCACTCACGTACAACTGTCCGGCCGCGCGGAATTTTTTTATGGGGCGATGGGAATGCCCCGTACCCTCCTCGCCCGCCTGCAATGCCAATTGTATCGGCTGTATTTCCTTTCAACCACAAGACGAAACCATTCCGTCTACACAAGACCGACTGACCTTTAAGCCAACAGCTGAAGAGATCGTGGAGTTCACGGTACCCCATCTGGAAACAGCTCCTTTCCCGCTGATCAGTTTCGGACAAGGTTGCGAAGGCGAACCACTTTTGATGTGGGAAACCATCAGGGAATCGATCCTCGAGATCAGAAAACATACCCCAAATGGCAGTATCAATATCAATACCAACGGTTCTAAACCGGATGCGGTTGAAGCGCTCTGCAAGGCTGGACTCAACTCTATTAGGGTCAGTACTAACTCGGCCAGAAAACATATTTATGAGGCTTATTATCGGCCCAACAATTACCAGTTTGAAGACATTGTAGAAAGCCTCAAAGTGGTGCGCCGGTACAATGGTTGGACCAGCATTAACTACTTTGTATTTCCGGGGATGACGGATACCGAAGAGGAGTATGAAGCGTTGAGAAAACTGATTCGTGAGACCGAGCTCAACATGATCCAATGGCGGAACTTTAACATTGACCCTGACTGGTACCTGGGCAAGATCGGCATCACGGAAACCAGTGAGATCATGGGAATAAAGCAATTGATGGACCTGATCCATGAAGAATTTCCTGACCTGAAATTTGGGTACTTCAATCCTCCGATGGAAAGGATCAAAGGGAACTATCTCGCTGATTTTGCGCACTAAGACATCCATTGTTGACTTTAACAGCCCCTTTAATGTAATCCGTGTTAACTTAGCATCATTCGTGAAATAGATCACTATGTCTGAAAACCAAAAGAACATCAAAGCGGCCACGTGGACGGGTATCATCACTGGTGTCTTGCTTTTGCTTTGCTTTTTGGTGTCATGGAAAACTCCTGTCCCGGCCATTGAACCAGTGGAAGAAGGGATAGAAGTAAACCTCGGCAACAGCGACCAGGGATTGGGTGAAATCGCACCAATGATTCCCGGTCCCCCATCCGCCGAAGAACAGGAGGTCAACACGCCACCTAAAACCCAGATCACAGAAGCAGATGATGCCAAAGAGGTTGAGACGGACGACAATGATAAGGAAGCACACCTACAAAGGTGGAACTGCCAGTGGCACTGGTGGAAATGATGCAGATAACTGGAACAATTCCCGTTCCCAGGGTATTGCAGGGGGTAAAGGCGATCAGGGTAAACCTGGTGGCAATCCTGATTCAGATAGTTACACCGGTAGCGGTGGAACCGGGAAAAGCGGAGTATCCATTTCAAAAGGTCTTCAAGGCAGGCGAATCAGTAAGCTGCCTTCGTTTCAGGATGATTTTAACGACAATGCCAAGGTTGCTGTGGACATCAAGGTAGACGGTGCCGGGAATGTGACCAGCGCAACCTTCCAACCCAAAAATTCCACTACATCAGACGCGAGTATGAAATCGATCGCTTTACAAAAAGCCAGACAGATTAAATTCTCCTCTTCCGCCAATGGTGAAGAATCAAGAGGTACAATCATCTTTAATTTCAGGGTCACCAACTAATTCAAAATTCAACAACCAGAAGTCAAAACAAGGACTATTTTTGACTATTGAAGGTTGATGTTGAATTATCAGGAATCCATTGAATTTCTTTACGCCCGCTTGCCGATGTTTTCACGCATTGGTGCAGCGGCTATTAAAAAGGATCTTACCAATACCCTTGAACTCTGCGAGCGACTGGGCAATCCGCAGCGGCAATTCAAATCCATTCATATTGCGGGCACCAACGGGAAAGGGTCAAGCAGCCATATGCTTGCAGCCATTCTGCAAACAGCTGGCTATTCCACAGGACTCTACACCTCCCCTCACTTGCATGATTTCCGTGAAAGAATCCGGATAAATGGCATCTGGGTGGAAGAAGATTTTGTGGTGGCTTTTGTTGAAAAAGTTAAGCCCTGGCTGGATGAAATAGAACCCTCGTTCTTTGAGATCACGGTGGCCATGGCATTTACCTATTTTGCTGAAAAGCGGGTAGAC
>REAQ01000208.1 GCA_004294195.1 Sphingobacteriales bacterium
GAGCGTAAGGTTTCCTTGATAGTGAGGTTAAAATATTCCTTGAACATCCAAAACCCTGAGTCGTTCACGTGTGAAAACATCAGGCTGCCGGCACCGATAGACAACACCATCAGATTGGGATCCACAGCGGTGCTGGCAAGTACAGGAGCAATAATACCCGCTGTTGTGAGTCCGGCCACCGTTGCAGAGCCCATCGCTACACGGATCACTGCAGCAATTAGCCATCCCAGGATCAAAGGATGCAAGCTCCATCCCTGCAACATTTCACCGATCTGCTGGCTGACGCCACTGTCTGTGAAAACCTGTTTCAACGCACCTGCACCGGATACAATGAGAAGGATAATAGATACGTCTTTCACTGCATCCACATAGATATCCATCACCTGGCTCATCCTTCGGTTGGGAGCAATACCCAATGCAAAAGTGGCAAAGATCACAGCGATCAGCATCACAATGGAAGGCTCAGATAAAAACTTCAGGATATCACTGGCAGTGCCATCCACCGTAAACAACAATGGGATAATGGTGGTAACTGCCAGCATGATCACCGGAAGCAAGGACGCCACAAAACTCATCGATGCAGAAGGCAGTGCATGCTCCGGAATCGGATCTTTTTGAAAAGTCTTCAATGGCTCTACAGTAATGCCCTTCAATGTTTTCGCATATAATGGCCCGGCGATGATGATCGCTGGGATGGCAATAAGCGTTCCATACAAAAGCGTGAGCCCCATATTGGCCTGAAACTGCCCAACCAGTGCTGACGGCGCCGGATGCGGAGGCAGGAAACCGTGAGTAACCGAAAGTGCTGCCAGCATAGGAAGGCCTACATACACAGCGGGCATCTTCAATTGATACACGGCCGAAAAAATTAAAGGGATCAGTAACACAAACCCTACATTATAAAACAAGGGGATGCCCACAATAAATCCGGTGATCATCAATGCCCATTGAATCCTGGATGGACCAAATGCTTTCATCAGCACTTGCGTGATTCGTTGTGCCGCTCCAGTCTCGGCCACCAGCTTACCCAACATCGCGCCAAGGGCAATGACAATGACAAGTGAACCTAGCGTATCACCAATACCTTTCTGGATGGAACCTGTGATCTTATTCAGCGGAATACCCAGCACCAGACCCGTTATAATAGAAACAATCAGGAAAGCGAGAAAGGCATTAACCCGACCCCAGCTGATCAGCAGCACAAGACCGAGGATACAGGCAATGATGGCGAGGATAGTCATCAGCAATTGGTTGGATCTACATGAATAAGATGGCGTATAACCAAACGAAAGGTATGGCAAAAAGCAGAGAATCAAATCGATCCAAAAATCCTCCATGCCCCGGCATAAATGTACCGCTGTCTTTCACCCCGGCCATGCGTTTGAGCTTACTTTCAAACAGGTCACCAAATGTTCCGGTGATGGCCGCAATCAATGAAATAAACAAATAGTGATGCCACTCGGCATTGGCATACCATCCCACTACGCTCATCACCGCTACACTCAGGATGATGCCTCCAACAGTACCTTCCCAGGTCTTTTTGGGTGATATGCTGGAGAGTGGTGTTTTACCAATGAGGGATCCCACGATGTAGGCCGCCCGTAGACAAGGAATCCGGCTGTGGTGCATCCATCCATAATGCACCGGAACGCAGGTGGATCATTAAACTAAGACTCAATGAAATATAAACAAGCCCGCCCAGCGAGATCCAGATATTCTTCAGATCCAGGTGGCGGGTAAACAGTAGTTCTATCATCGGCAACACAAACAAAAGAATAAGGCCGAACCAGAAACCGATGGAAGAAATGGGGAGATCGATGATGTTCCATTGATCCGATGTTGCAAACAACATCATGCACCAACCAGCAAACATAACACCAAAACGATGGAACGGTGTGATATCCCGATAGCCGGGATGGATCTTACCCATCAACTGCTGATACTCATACCAGGCACCGAAATGGATGAGGGTGAACAAAGCCAGAAAACTCCATTTACCCAGCAACAGACCCGCAGCCATCACGGCTACAAAGATCACGGCGGTTCGCGCGCGGGTGAGAAAAACAGGCCAGTTGAAAGCCATCGGCGGAGGTTATTGAGTTACTGAGTTATTGAGTTACTGAGTTACTGAGTTGCTAAGTTATTGAGTTACACCAAACAACCTCAACTCAACCATTGCTCCTCTACCGCAACATCTTCCTTGGGTTTGTACTTAGCCAGATCCCGTTTCGCAACTTCCATGAATCGCTTATACAGAAAATACAACACCACCAATGCAACAGCTCCCCACCAAATGGGATAGGTCTCTTTCATCGCCTCTTCCACTGGCATACCTTTCATCGTCAGATAATAAATCTGCGTAACCACAAGTGCGTTATTAAAGCAGTGTGCAATAATCGGCAACCATAAACTCTCACTATAATAATACAACAACCCCAACATAACGCCAAGGGCTACACGAGGAATGAATCCATAAAAAGAAAAGTGAATCGCAGAGAAAATAATACTCGTCACCCCAATGGCGATCCAGGGATTTTTGGTGAGCCGCTGCAGAAAGTTTTGCAATCCGCCCCTGAAAAAAGTCTCTTCAAAGATGGCCGGTGCGATGGCCATGATGAGGAGCGACAACACATATTCACCCCAACCGGAAATCTTGGACAACACTTTCACTTGCTCCTCGTAAGAGTCTTCCATCGCTTTAAACTTGGCCTCCAACGCGGGTGAAAGCGGAATCAGCTGGTTCACTTCAGCGAGAGCACCTACCAGTGGCAGGGTTGCCAGGGTGATTAAAATAGTTAGCATAACCTGCTGTATCCCGAAATTACGGTTGAAACCAAGCAGTTTAAAAGGCTTTTTGTTGATGATGGCCGCAGCGGCCCAGGCCGGTACAAAGAAAATAATGAAAGTGCTCACCAGCTGGATGATGCGGATCACACCTGCATATTTTGGATTCAGGATATCCTTCTCCATCGTGAAAATGGATCCTCCAGTCATCGCCATCCAGATGCCTGCGGCAGCAAGTGACCCAAGGAACAGGCCAACAGCCAGTGCACCCAATAAGATCAGCAATCCGCTGCCGTAAGAATATCCTGCCTTCGAATCTTTGTTATACATATCAATCAGTTGTAATGCCGCTTTCAAAGCCCGCATGATTGCGTACCTTTGCAGCCTGTAATGATAAAGATAGGCAAGATAGCGTTACCGGATTTCCCCCTGCTGCTGGCTCCAATGGAAGACGTCAGTGACCCTCCTTTCAGGGCCGTCTGCAAAGAGCAGGGTGCCGATCTTATGTTCACGGAGTTCATCTCAAGTGAAGGGTTGATCCGTGATGCGATCAAGAGCCGTCAGAAGCTTGACATCTTCGAAGAAGAAAGGCCCGTGGGAATACAGATTTTTGGGGGCGATGAAGACGCGATGGCCCTCAGTGCGAGGATCGTTGACACCGTTCAACCTGATCTGCTGGACATCAACTTCGGATGCCCGGTGAAAAAAGTGGTATCCAAGGGTGCCGGCGCAGCCGTACTGAAAGACCTTGACCTGATGGTGAGGCTCACCAGTGCCGTCGTGAAAAGTACCAGCCTGCCCGTCACGGTGAAGACAAGACTGGGCTGGGACCATGATAGTATTAACATCATGGACGTTGCGGAAAGATTGCAGGATGTAGGCATCGCCGCCTTGTCTATTCATGGCCGTACCCGCTGCCAATTGTATAAAGGAGAGGCCGATTGGACCCATATTGCCAATGTGAAGAACAACGCGCGTATCACCATCCCTATATTCGGCAATGGCGATATCGATAGTCCGGAAAAAGCTCTGGAATACAAACAAAAATATGGGGTTGACGGAGTGATGATCGGTCGTGCCGCCATCGGCTACCCCTGGATCTTCCGCGAGATCAAACATTTCATGGCCACAGGTGAACACCTGCCCCCTCCTACGATTGCAGAACGCATTGCCGTGATCAAAAAGCACCTATACGGATCCGTTAGTTGGAAGGGCCACATCGCCGGTATCAATGAAATGAAAAGGCACTATGCCAACTACCTGCATGGCTTGCCCGGCATTAAAGATTTCAGAAACAAGCTTGTAATGCTGAAAACAGTGGAGGAGATCGATGAGGTGCTGGAAGAAATCAATGAAACCTACGCAAAGGCAGAAAGCAATCTGCAAACGGCTTAAATGACGAATGCACAATTGAACAGCTATCAATTGTGCATTCGAGTTAAAGAGATCGATTAATACAAATAATTCAACGCGGCTTTATCATTAGCATTGAAAGGCCTGTTTACACCTCCACCGATACAAGCCAGCATCCAAGAGTTTGGATCAGGACCGCTGGGCGTACCTGGTATAAGTACGGCACCAACAGTACTTGCCCCTTCATTGGTTGGTGATCCACCACAGCTATAGCTTCTGTCCATATAGTCTGTATGGCGGAAACCGATGCAATGACCCAATTCATGTGCAATCACAGAAACAATAGTGTTGGCAGGCTGTCCATTAAGTGACCTGCTGTTCACCTTTACCTGGTTAAAGGGATCTCCGCCGGAGGGGAAACCAGCAGATGCCAGGTAACTGCCGTTGGCATTCACCAATGTGATGTCTGCAGCACCATTAACAAGCTGGAATCGGATCTGCAAATTCTCCGCATTAAACCTGGCTAATGCCTGGTCAACATATCCACCAACACCTTCGTATGCGTTGGGCAATTTGGTGTTGACGGCAACAGTGATCACCCTGGGTAACCCTGTCACCAGATTGGTTGTTCTGTATTGCTCCGTTTGTGCAATACTCATGGTGAACCAGCCCGGCTGGGTTCTCAAATGATTATCATCGATATAAATATCTCCTTCCACGATATAACCCGAACCATCGCGAACAACATTTTCTGTAGAGAAACCCGCTTTTCCGATGGCAGTTAAGACTGATTCAGGGATAGCACTATTCTCTTCAACTGGACCGGCTTCTTTCTGGCAGGAATAAATACCCAACCCCATAAAAGCCACTGTGGCGAACATTAAGAATTTTTGCTTCATGCGTGCAGATTTTTGGTTTGTTGTACCCTTAAAATATTAACATTTCTTTAGCAAGCCAAGATTTTAGCCTGAAAAAGTTGTTGACATTTGCTTAATCGACTAATGAATAGGCTTTAGTGCACGATAAATGAATATCGTTGAACAGAACTATCTGCTTCGTGAATCCTAAGTACATACATTCCTCTGGGAAGACCACTGGTGGGTAGCCGTTGGAGGTTATCCGTGATGGTTAATTTGTGGATCAGCTTACCGTTCAGGTCAATTAACTCAGCTTTCAAGTCTTCTGCAAGTTCTGATAACAGTGATAAAGTTTGGCCTTGAGAAACGGGATTGGGATAAATGAGATGTTTTTTGGCGCCGAGGTAATAAACGGTTTGCTCATTAGAATAAACCTTAGCGCCGTCTTTGAGTGTTACAATCACCTGATAAATATTCTTGCCCTGATGCAACCTAAAATCATTTGCTGTATAGCTCAATACATTCACTGGTTTTTGCATAAAGATCGATCTGTCTTTGTCTGAACGCTTCAGGATCTCAACGCCTGCAACGTTGTATAGTGTGCCCAGATCCAGAATCATCGAGGCTGTATTTGGCTGTCTGGGACCGGCGAAAAAACGATTCACATAGCAGCCCACTTGTTGATTGCGATAGTCAACGGCTACTCCCCTAGTGCCTTCAGTCTGTTGAAACTTACCTGCCAAAGCAAATACCTTTCCCTTCGATGCATTCACCTGAATACTCGTATCTGAAGTCAGTCCAACCCTTATCATTTGATTATTCTGCAAACCATAAACCACATACTCTTGTGCACCAGTAATACCGTTCCAATATAAGAGTGCTGTTGTATCACAGACCAATCCGATATTCAATGCACGGGAAGGCGCTACAACATTATCAGCTGTCTCATATACTGATTGCCCGATCTTCATCCTGAACCTGAGCAAACGCATCGTATCTGAAAATGCAGGTTTGAACTGTCCGGCAGCAACACTGACCTGATCAGCAATCGGTTTCCAGTTTCTACCCTCATCTGTAGACATCTCCAATGCGCCAACTGATGATGTGTCATCCGCAGTCCATCGAAGCCATTGTTCCTCACTGCTAATCCATTGGTCTCCGCGCAAGGGAAAATCCCATTTAAACAAATCGGTGGGCCGAAGTTGGTATGCGAGACTGAATGCCTGTTGGGCCGATGTGCCACCCGGGTAGCGCACGCGTATCTTATACTGTCCGAACGCAGGTAAGTTGATGCTTACCTGTTCAACATTGTTTAAAGAATCTCTTCGCCTTATCGCAGGTGAACTTAGCGAATCCACTGATGGCGCTACAGCCAGTGTCCAGGGCAAATAAACCTGTCCTGTCTGTACATGTACAACCTCAAGATCAAGATCATTGAGTAACGCTCTCCCAATGCCAGGTTCGGCTGCAGGATCATTCCATATAAGGGTAACTTTCAATGCCTGCGTGGCTGCACCTACATTAACATCCAGTTCCACTATGCCTTGCCTTGGCACGATACCCCGAACAAACGATCCATCAACAACAGCGCGCAGTGCCGCTGCTGCATCCAGGCTACCATAACCAGTTGTATAGTCTGGTCCTTCCTTTCCAAGATCTCTCGCAGTATTGATCAAAATCGCTTTCACCAGCGCATTGCCCGGGACACTGCCGTATTGTTGCCTGTACTGCTGATGCATCATAAGACTTACGCCGGAGATAAGTGCCGCCGCACCGGAGGTACCATCATCTCCAAATGCTACCATATGCGGGGCAATCCGCCCGTCATACAAAGGACCTTTTGAACTGAACGCAGGTACAGTTCCATCAGCCACCTGTGCTCCGGCAAGCAAAACATTTTTCGCCTGCTTGAAATTTCCAGTAATGTTTGCGAAACCTGGCAGACCTGCATATGCACCACTACCGTTAGCTGCAGTACCGGAATTACCTGCTGAAATAATGTGCAGGAGCGTGGTATCATCAAGGGCCGACTGATCAAATGCCCTTGCATTGACGCCGTAGAAATTTTGAATACCGGTACCATAGGAATGATTCTGAACATGAATCATCCCTGCACGATAATAACCTATACTATCGGGAAGTACAAACTCAAAATCTGACGATGAATACAATGCCGCATGCGCAACACCCTTACCTCTGTAGGAACTATTTCCGGCACCAACAATCAACGTACTCATGATTGTTGCATGGTTATCCTGAATGGCTGAAGCCAATGAAAAGTTTCGTTGTTTTCCTGATAAATCAATATCGTTTGTATCTGGCCTTCCTTCTTTGACTGAAACCGTTTGACCTAAACCATCAGTTTGAGGAAAATGACGCCAGACTTCGGAGATGTGGTTTAGCGTCATGTCATGATTGATCACCCCAGCTTCCGGTACTGGCTTAACCAATTCATCCCAGAATACAAATCCCCTGACTTTTTTCAACCAGTTTGTGATGTCTGCCGGAGTAGCATTTACAATATAAATTCCGTTGCCACGTGAAACCAATTTGAATCTCCTGCTGTCTGGAATTAAAGGCAACGATGCGGTGGTATAAAAGATGAACTGTGACAAATGGGTACTGTCACTGTTCCAATTGGAAGACTTCCGTAAAATGGCTGGCGAAGACTGAACTACATTCTTCTGCGCAATAGCGAAATGCGGTATTGCAAGGGAGAAAAAGATCCCGAGTAAAAATTTTTCAAACCTGGTTAAAGTCTTCACCCTCTGCATTTAACGGATAATCTATCAAACCCTTATTGCGTTTGCAATAGATTCATCTTCAGGCTCCACAGCAGGATCAAAATAATCCAACAGGGTACCATCTGCACTGATGAGATATTTGGAAAAATTCCACGCGGGGGCCTTGCTGTTCCAGCCATTCTTTGCAGGATCTGTCAGCCATTGAAATACGGGATCCTGTCCATCCGCCTTTACCACCACGGATTTTGAAGCCAGGGGGAAACTCACGCCATAGTTGCGTTTGCAAAAGGTAGCAATGTCTTCCGCCGTTCCTTTCTCCTGCTCCTTAAAATCATTGGCAGGGAATGCGATGATCTCCAGGTTGCCTTTTTCCTTCTCATACAAG
>REAQ01000209.1 GCA_004294195.1 Sphingobacteriales bacterium
ATATCCTTTTTGCGCAGATTGCAAACGCAATTGATTACCCTTAATTTGCGGTTGTGTATTCATGGCCATGCTATATACACTGGCCGGATTCTGTTCAAGGATGTTATCTATCGGAATCTTGTCTACTGGCGGTGCTTCAATATCAAAAGGCACGTCTGCAGGCAGGTTAAGCAGTCCTTTGAGGGTAAGCAAATCCACTTCGTACTGAACAAGAGATGCGATCAAGGTTGCACTGTCTCTAGCCACCTGCGCCTCTAATTCAGCTGCATTCAGCTCCGGCAGACTTCCTGCATCCACCTGTTTACGGGTGTTTTGGTACTGCGCCCTTGTTTGGTTAAGCTGGGTCTCATTCACTTTGGATTGCTCTAAGCTAAGCAAGGCCCGCAAATACTGGTTGGCTACATTTAGGCCAATATCATTCCGGGCTTTATCAACAGCAGCTTTGTCAGCCTCGTTTGCGTATCGAGTTGAAGCCGTGTTATTCCTGAGTGATCCCCAATTGAACAAAGTAATCTGTCCTTGAAGGCCCATATTACCGAACATTTGGTTTACATCCACCAATACGTTGGTAGCTTGGTTTAGGGACTTTCCGTAACCCAAACCATGGTTAAGGTTGTAATTTAACTGACCGTACTGCTGGTATTTGGCCTGTTTTGCGATGATCTCAGAGGATCTGGCCTGGATATCCGCCTGTTTTACGGACACGTTATTGGCCATGGCATACTCCACACAGCGCCGCAGATCCCATTTCTGGACCTCCTGAGCTGCTGCTCCTCCTGCAAATGCCAATAAAATCAAACTAAAAAGGGTCTTGCGCATGTAAATCATTTATCCTGTGCAACCACCGTTGCCCAGATATCCGCAAAGATTCAACCAAAATTCACAACGGCAAAATCATTGATAACGGATTCTTACCGCCCAAATAGCTATTAGCTAGTAGCTATTAGCTAGTAAAGGCTTGTTCCAGACTATTGATAAGGTATTCTGGCTCTTCAAGGCCCACATAAATGCGCATCATCCGGTGATCCTTCATCGTGGGGTCAAATAAATCCCGGGGCATGGAAGACAATTTGGGGATGATCAGGCTTTCATGTCCGCCCCAGCTGACCGCCATCTTGAAGGCTTTAAGGTTGTTGCAGAACTGCTCAATCTGTTCGGCCGTTTCCATGGTTGTATAAAAAGAGAGCAAACCCGGCGCTTGGGTCATTTGCTGCCTGGCAAGGGCGTATTGGGAAAAGGAGGGGTCAAAGGGATAGATCAGTCCCTCCACCATAGGATGATCTTTCAGGAAGGCGAAAACCTTTACGGTACTTCTATTTATTCTATCTAGCCTGGCTGGTAAGGTGCGAAGCCCGCGCAACAACAACCATGCGTTGAAGGGTTGGATGCCGCTGCCAATGCACAAGTACTCACTGAGAAAGATTTTCCGCATCATCTCTGCTGAACCGCACAACACACCACCGAGGGTATCACTGTGCCCACCAATATATTTGGTGGCCGTCTGCATGGCGATATCGATCCCCAGCTCAATCGGCCGCTGATACAGCGGTGTACAATAACTATTATCAATCACTGTCACAATTCCTTCGGCCCGGGCAAGCTCAGCCACAGCCTTCAGATCCTGCAATTCAAAATACCAGGAGGTCGGGCTTTCTAAATAAATCAGGGTGGTATTGGGTAAGATGGCTCTTTCAAAATTCTCGATATAACGGCCATCCACATACGAAGTAGTGATGCCAAACCTTGGCAGGATTTGATCAAAAAGGTGTTTGGTCCAGCTGTAAGGATGCTCTACAGATACAATATGATCTCCCGATTTTACATTGGCCACTACCGCAGCATAGGTAGCCGCAGCGCCATTGTTAAAGACCAGGCAATCTTCAGCACCATCCAATGCGGCGAGCTTCAAACGCAGGATCTCCACGGTTGGATTCAATCCTCTGCTGTATAGATAGCCCCCCATCTCGTCTTTAAATGCCTTACGCAAATCATCAACGGTATCAAATGCGAAATTGCTGGTTTGGATGATCGGTGGAGCGATGGCATTGAAATAATTTTCACGGTCCTCCCCCAGCTCATTGAGGATATAGGAAATGTCCATTATGCTGCGGATTTATTTTTTCGGTTACCCACGGTAAGGAAGTACAGGCCGATGAATGCACCCAATACCAGAATGCCCGCCAATGCAGTCATCGGCGTATCATAAGCGATACTTAATGCAACAAATACATAGGTGGCGATGAACAGGATCGGCATCCAGGGATACAATTTCAATTTATAGATCCCGCTATCGTCCTGACCTTTCATTCTTTTTCTAAGAATAAAAATGGTGGCTGCTGAAAAAGCCATACCAATACAATCAAGGAAGATTGTAAAACTCAGGATCTTATCAAACGTATCCAGAAAAAACAAAATGCCCATGCTTAATAAAGCATACACGGTAAGGCTTACCGTGAGTACTCCTTTCTTCCCATCCCTTTTCATGAACGCCGCCGGAAGAATCCCGTCTTCACTCATCGCATACATCACGCGGGGATTGCTGAGCAGGATGACATTCACATAGGCCAATACGGCCACAAACAAGAGAACAGAGAAAACATATTTTCCGGTTGAACCAAATACACGCTCTGCAACAATGGCCGCGATGCCTTTTGATGTTTTCAGTTCTTCAAAACCGATGACCTTATAATAGGAATAACTTACGGTAAGATATAAGGCTATGATCACCAGGATACCGATGAAAATTCCTTTGGGCAGGTTCTTCCGAGGGTTGCGGATCTCATCACCAAAATTGATGGTCTGCTGGTATCCACCGTAAGTAAAACAAACAGCGATCAAAGCAAGGCCGAAAGATTTGATGTAATCCATCGTTCCAAAACCTCCTGTTTGAACCACCTCTTTAACGGCTGCATGTTTTTGCGGAAAGAACAATGCAACAATCAACAGCAGCAGCATGCCGATCTTTACCATCATCAGAAAATTCTGGGTTTTGGCGCTGACTTTTAAACCGAGGAGATTGATCACATAAAATAATAAGATGGCTCCCATCGCCATAAAACTTTTCACCAGATCAGAAGGGGTTTCATCAAACACGATCTCTGCGAGGTACTCACTGCCGATCAGCGCCACCGCAGCAAGGGAAGCCGCGTTAGAGATGAGGATGATGCAATTAATCCCGAAGGCCACAGAGGGATGATATGCTGTGGCAAATATTTTGTAATAGCCACCGGTCACCGGATACCTCGAGCCAATTTCAGCATAAGTCAATGCGCCGCAAAGGGCCACCACACCACCAAATAACCAGGCTAAAAAAAACACTTCCGGGGTAATGGCTGCCTTGGCAGAATCTGCCGCCGTGCGGAAAATACCGAGACCAATAACGAGACCGATGACGATCATCGTCAGGTCGAATAAACTCAACAGGGACCTGCCAGATTTTTCCTCTTTCATAAGCGCCCTTAAGATAACTGAATTTTTAGTATCAACTTTTTATTCACGTTGAATAGAATCGGATTTTGCGATCTGATCTATTCCACACACCTTTGTGCAACGAATGGTTCCTCCGCCAACAACGGAGGATGAAAAGGGAAGCCGGTGTAAGTCCGGCGCTATCCCCGTAGCTGTAAGTTTCAGGCGCTATGAATTCAAGCGCCTTTGCAAAAAAACCACTGGTCCTTATGGGGCCGGGAAGGTGCAGAGAAACAAGCCAGAAGACCTGCCTTCGTGATTTATTAACCTGGGCTTTCGGGTGAAAAGCCGGAGTTGGTCAACCTATTCTTTTCCGCGGAAGAACCTTGGTTTTCTTTCTCTGCTCCCAAGTCCCCTATTTTATTGACATGAAACAAATGTTCATCATCGCTGCGATGATAATCTGCAGCGTAAGGGCGACAGCACAATCTAAAGACAGCAGTATCCTTGACGAAGTAGTGGTTACTGCCAACAGAATCGAACAAAAACAAAACCAGACCGGCAAGGTACTTACCGTTATCAGCAGACAAGTGCTAGAAAAAAACAGTGGCCGCAATATGGGCGAGATCCTCAACCAGTATGCGGGTTTCACCGTCATTGGCGCCAACAACAACCCGGGTACCAACCTCGATGTGTATACTCGTGGTGCGGGTCTGGGCAATACCCTGATCCTGATCAATGGTACGCCGGTGTATGATGTGTCTTCCATCTCTTCGGCCTTTGACCTGAACTTCATTACGCCGGAAATGGTAGAAAGAGTGGAGGTATTGAAAGGCGGGCAATCCACGATCTACGGATCTGACGCTGTAGCCGGTGTGATCAATATCATCACGCGCAAACCGGCCAATAAACCAGTATCCCTCAATGCTAACCTGGCTGCCGGATCTTTTGGTACCTTGAAAGCAGGGGTAGGCCTGAGGGGAAGCAATGAGAAGATTGATTATGGCCTGCAGTACCAATATCTGCGTACCACGGGCCTTTCAGCCGCTTTTGATAGTACAGGAAAGGGAGATTTCGACAAAGACGGACTCCAGCAGCACAATGTGCTGGGAACGCTGAATGGAAAATTCAATGATCGTTTCATTTGGAGATTGATGGGTCAGGCCAACCTGTACAAAGCTGACCTTGATGCTAATGCTTATAATGATGATAAGGATCATACGGTGAACAATAAAAACTACACCGCCGGAATTGGATTGGAATATCGGTTAGGCAAGGCCGTTATACACGGGAACTACACGTTAAACTATACAGACAGAGACTATCTGGATGATTCTACGGATGTGGGCGGATTTGCGCAATATGGTGAATCCAGATTTAAGGGCTTCAGTCATTTTGCAGAGGTGTATGCGAATTTTAAATGGAATAAGTGGGTCAGTTTCCTTGCGGGCACAGATCTTCGCAGGCAACAAACGGATCAGTTTTCTTTATCCATCAGCAGTTTTGGACCCTATGAAACCGCGATTGGGAAAGACTCCGCAAAGATCAACCAGTACAGCGCCTATGCGTCAGCGCTATTAAATTCCGGTAATGGATTTTTCCTGGAATTGGGTGGCCGATGGAACAACCACTCGATGTACGGAAACAATTTCACCTACTCCCTAAACCCTTCCTATGTAAGGGGTAACTGGAAAATATTCGCCAACCTATCGTCTGCCTTCAAGGCCCCTACCCTTTACCAGCTCTATGATCCTAACAGTGGTTTGGCCACTTTGAAGCCGGAGAAATCCACTTCCCTCGAGGCAGGCGTACAGTTTGCTGCGATGGAAAAAGCGTGGGTTACGAGGCTGGTGGGCTTTACGCGCAAATTGAAAGACGGGATCGATTACAGCCTGATTGATTTTCGATACTTCAACAACAACAGTGCCCGTGACAAAGGGCTGGAGTTGGAAAGCCAGTATCGTAAAGATAAATGGAACCTGGTAATGAACTACACCTATGTCACTGGAGAAGTGAACACTGTCAAGTACCGGTATGATGCGCCCAGCTTCAGTTATATCAAAAGTGGAGACACTACATACAATTACCAATTCCGCAGACCGGCGCACAGCCTGAACCTTACAGCAGGCTACCAGGTTACTGAAAAATTATTTACGAGTATTCATGGCCGTTATGCCGGAAAGCGATTTGAACCCAGGTTTATGCAAGCCCCGATTGAGGTTGATGCCTATACGGTGTTCGACATCTATGGAGAATATCGCTTCAGTCAAAAAGTTCGAGCCTTTGCGGACCTCAGGAATATCTTCAACGCGAAGTATACGGATGTGATGGGGTTTACGACAAGGCCGTTTAGTTTTTTGGTGGGGGTGAATATGGCCTTTTAGAGGTTGAAGGTTTTAGGTTGTGGGTGGCAGTGAGCGTCTTCCACCTTCAACCCTCAACCTTCAACCTTCCATCGTATCTTTACCCCATGAACTTCACGCTAGACGAACTCATCACGGTCACCTTCACCCTTTTTGCGGTGATAGACATCATCGGTTCCATTCCCCTGCTGATCAGTCTGAAGCAGAAGATGGGTGGGATCCGTGAGCTTCGGGCCACATTGATCTCTGGCGCACTGATGATCGTTTTTCTTTTCATCGGGGAGAAATTCCTGAGCATGATGGGCCTGGATGTGCGTTCCTTTGCCGTCGGTGGTTCTATCGTGATCTTCATTCTGGGTTTGGAAATGGTGCTGGGAATTGAGTTTTTTAAACCCGATGCCAACCCTTCGGCGGGAACGGTGGTACCGATTGCCTTCCCTCTGATTGCCGGCTCCGGTACATTAACCACAGTAATCTCCCTAAGGGCCAACTATAACGAAACGATAGTGCTGGTGGCCATCCTGATCAACCTGATCTTTGTGTACCTGGTACTCCATTCCCTGAATTACATCGCGCGTCTATTAGGAACCGGAGGTTTATTGGCTGTACGTAAATTTTTTGGCGTAGTTTTGCTGGCCATTGCGGTTAAGATCTTTACAACAAACCTCAGCGGTTTAATCAAATAAAGCAGTGCCATACTGCCGCATTACCACATTGATTATTTGCCTCCGGCATATAATCCGGTCCCGTAGTACAATGGATAGTATAAGGGTCTCCGAAGCCCTGGATTCAGGTTCGATTCCTGACGGGAC
>REAQ01000329.1 GCA_004294195.1 Sphingobacteriales bacterium
GTCCGGCCGATCTTTCCCGCACGAAAAGACTCCTGCATGGGCCTGTAATTTTCCCATGAAGCTGGGAGCAGACTTTTATATGCGTCCAGGATATCGGAAGTATCCGTAGGCGAGTGGAAGAACTGGCTCCAATAGGTTTCGTTTGGTAGGGCAAGTTGCAGATTTGGGGTTGGGCCGATGAAATTGTTGTTGGAAACGCCCGTTCCGGAAATGGTATAGATACCTTGAGGCGTGTTGCCGTTGGTGAGAAAGTACGGAAGGTTAGACGCAGCTCTCGCCAATTGCGGGATCATTATAAGTTTTCCTTTTTCATCCCTGGCAAAACTGCCATCGGCTTGTTGAATCACGGCAATGCCTGGCAGATCTCTGTTTGCGTTTTGGAAGGAGTAGATCACCTTCATCCCATGGGTTTGCTGGTAGGAAAACAGTTCCTGCAGTGGAGGCCGGTTGGCTTGTGAAGGCTCCACATATTCTTCCAGGGCAGCCATGATGGGATTGCCCGGATAACTAAGTGCGTACTGGTGGATGGTATTGCGAATCTGCGCAGCTCTTGCAGGTTCTGCTTTCAATAACCACAGTTGGATCATGGCCCAGAGTTTGGGCTGGGTTTCGATGTTGGAAATGCGTTTCATTTCACCCAGAAAAAACGGCGGATGTACGGTGTAGATCGCCTCCAGAAAACTTCTTCTTGTTTCAATGGCCAGTGCATCACCGTATGCTGCAAGTAATTTGGAAAAGCCTTGCTTCACGGTATCGTTATATACCATGAACTGCGAAACCGCCCAGAATGCAGATTGATATTGGTACTCGGTATTGCTATCGAGGTCTTGGGTAAATGTGTTCCCGATGGTGCGCTGGTAAAGCATTTTCTTCAACCCATCGCGTTGCTTGGTGGTCGCGAAATCAGAGCGGATTGTTGCGGGATCATACTGTGCGAAGCAGCAGTTTACGCATACCAAAAGAAATACTATCCAGATGAATCGCATATGTCCTTCAAAGATACAGTTGGAAAACTGGAATACAGTAATACAAGCATTCAAACATTCGGAAGTTGGCAGACCAGCATTCTGGATTCCCCGGTGCCAACTTCTGATTTCCTGAATGACTGTATTCCTGTATGTCTGTATTCCAAACCGTATTCCTGTATGTCTGTATTCCAACATTATATTTGTAAGATGGAAAAACTCTACAGCTACGCTTCGCTGAGCGCATTTACACGTGCTGTGTTTGAAAAGATCGGATGCACTGCGGAACACGCAGAAACCGCCACCAACGCATTATTGAGCGCTGATCTGAGGGGCATTGATTCCCATGGCATCGCACGTTTGGTTGGTTATGTGCGGTTATGGGAAGCAAAGCGGGTGAATGCAACACCGGATATTCGTATCATTCATGAATCTCCGTCTACAGCAACTGTGGATGGAGACAGTGGCCTTGGGCTGGTGGTAGCGCCATTTGCCATGCAGGTGGCCATCAATAAAGCACGTGTAGCAGGAACGGGCTGGGTGGCGGTACAGAACAGCAATCATTTCGGCATTGCTGCTTATCATGCAATGAAAGCATTGGATGAAGACATGATTGGCATAGCCAATGAACGTTTACTCGGAACCAATCCCATCTGCGTGGCTATTCCTTCCGGTACAGAGCCACCATTTGTTGCCGATATGGCCACCACCACCGCCGCCAATGGAAAATTGGAGATCCTGCAACGCAAAAATCTGGAAGCACCTTCGGGGTGGATCCAGGACAAAGAAGGTCAAACCACGCACGATGCGCATGCACTGAAAACGGGCGGTGCGTTGCTGCCCTTGGGGAGCGACAGAGATCACGGCTCGCACAAGGGATATGCGTTGGGATCGATCGTTGATATTTTCTCGGCGGTATTGAGTGGCGCAAACTATGGCCCCTGGGTGCCGCCTTTCCCCGCTTATGTGCCCATGCCGGACAACCAGCCCGGTAAGGGAATCGGTCATTTTTTTGGAGCGATGCGGATCGATGCGTTTCGTCCGGCCGATGACTTCAAGCAGAACATGGATCAGTGGTTACGCCGCTTTAGGGAGGCAAAGCCCATCGATCCCCATGAAAAAGTACTGGTACCGGGAGATCCTGAAAGAAGTGTTGAGGGTGAGCGGTTAGGGCGAGGCATACCCTTGTTGCAGCCGGTAGTAGATGATTTGACAACCCTCGGTCATAAATTAGATATTTTCTTTCCAAAGGGCTGATGGAATGCATCGGCATTAACAATTCTTCGATAATTTTGCGCAGCTTAAACTAAAAGCAGGTATAGCATGAAAATAATGAAGTTCGGAGGCACCTCCGTAGGTAAGCCGGAGCGGATGCATGAAGTGGCCAGGTTGATCACCCGTGATGACGAATCCAAGATAGTTGTGCTCAGTGCACTGAGCGGAACAACGAACAATCTAGTTGCTATTGGAGATGCCTGTGCAAAAGGGGATAAACAGCTCGCTAAAGAACTCATTGATAAACTGGATGCACACTATCAGCAGTTCATTGTTGGCCTGCTGACTAAGCCGGAGCTGATTGCCAAGGCAAAGGCGATTATTGCTGAGCATTTTGAATTTCTGAATATCATCCTGAAGATATCTTTCAATGATGCATTGAATAAAGACATCCTCGCACAGGGTGAATTGATGAGCACGAAGATGTTCAGTGTATATCTGGAAGAGACTGGCGTGGATCATGCTTTGTTGCCGGCGTT
>REAQ01000330.1 GCA_004294195.1 Sphingobacteriales bacterium
GCTGGTGGATTTCGGCACCCAGCCCATCCGGGAGTTGTTCGCGTGAGCCTTCGTACCTTCAAGCGGTTTGGTCAGTGGTTCGCTCTTGTCTTTTTTACCGAACACGGAGAAGCTGACATACCTTTTAGGGTGCAACCTGAAATCCTGCAGCAACACATTCATGCTGTTGGCTGTTGCATTAAGGTTGTTGTATAATTTCTTGTCGTTCATCAGTAAGCCCAGGCTGCCCTCATTGGAATTGATCTTTGCTAAGGTAGTATTCAATTGATCAGCTGTCTGCTGGAGCTTTGTTAAAGTAGGATTGATATCGATGGCCGCAAAATTAGCGGTTGCTTTCTCCACATTGCCGAGGATCCGGTTGATGGTGTCCTTATCATTGCTGAGGTTTGCGGTGATGGCATTCATGTTCGCCATCGTTTTACCGATGGCACCGTTTACAGTCATCATCGTATTGAGGGCCTTGGTAGACGCTTCCAGGTTAGCGATCATTGCCTGAAGGTGTTTTCGGGTTGCCGGATCCAAGGTTCCGCCGACTATTTCTACCAGTGAATCTAATGAGGTGAGGGTGCCATTCACGCTGTTCAACGTTGGATTGAGGCTGGATTTTAAATCGTCCAACAAACCCGCGCTGGCAATGCTGCGTAGCGTGTCTCCCTCCTTGATGAGGTTACTGCTTTTCCCTTTTACCACATTCACCACCGATGAGCCCAGCGGACTGGAGTTGATCACGGCGTATGAATCGTCTGGGATGGCAACATCTTTTGTGAGGTTGATGGTTATGACAATGCCGGTTAGTTCGGGATCCACTTCCGTGATCTCGTATACCTTTCCCACATCCAGACCATTGATTTTAACCGCATCTGAGGTAACCAGGCCGTCTACTTTTTTGAAGACCGCATATATTTCGTGCTTCCGGTTGAACATGTTTTTCCCCTTCAGGAAATTGAAGCCCAACACAAGCAGGGTGATGGCTACGGCAGCAAGCGCACCTATCTTAGTTTCATTGGAAATGGTCATCCGCAACTTTTTAGACCGGAACAAGGTTCCTGTCAGGAACGAAAATATAAAAACTTTACCGAGCCTTCGAATTCTCTTACCTGCGCTTGTCCGCTCCGGTATTAGCGGCTGGTGATTTGGAGGTTGATGCTGGTGCGGGAGTAGCTGGTTTCTTTGGCGTTGCTGCTCCGGAACCGGTTGATTCTGCAGACTTTGGAGCATCTACCATGGCCTTATAATTCACCACGGCCCGCGCAATAGCTTCTGCCATTTCCTTTTGCCCTGCATCTGAATTGAGGTAGTCTTCTTCCTCTGAGTTGGTGATAAACCCTGTTTCAACCAATACCGCAGGCATATTGGTTGCCTGCAAAACCCAAATGCCTTTTTCATTGCGCTGAAGCACACCAAGGCTTTTCCTACCGATGGCTGTGAACTCGTTCTCAATCATCGTAGCGAGCCTGACGGACCCTTTGAAGAATTTCTGCGACCAAAGCCTTGCTTTAATAATTGCTTCCGCACTAGTTGGGTCAGGAATATCGGCGACTTCAGACTCTGATTCAAACCGCTCATCCGCAGCAATACCACTGGCTTT
>REAQ01000331.1 GCA_004294195.1 Sphingobacteriales bacterium
TGATTGGTACAACCAAAAGCAGGTGATAAAGACAAAGTAGTATTCGGTGAGCCGCAAGTTGTATTTCCTGGTGTTGCCGATGCTGTTGAAGATGACTGCACGCCGGGCCGCGAGTTCTTCTTTGGAGAAATCGGTTTGATATCGATGTTGATCCTGCGCATGCGTAGCAGTGATGGCCAGGAGCAGGCATGTGATGATATACATGTATTTTCGGTTGAGCATAGCCGTGATTATTTTTTTGAATCGTAAATGAATTTGTTTGCGAGCCATTTGCGGACAGGCAGATCGTACCATTTCAGGGCCGCATAGGCCAGTGCAATGCAGCCAATGATCAGTGCAATGCCGGGCAAGGCGCCTTGTTCAATGCTCACATCGTTATTTGACACCCATGCGTAGAATATGCAGATGAAAGGGAAATGGGTGATGTACAAGGGGTATGAAATGTCTCCGAGAAAGGTGCAGATTTTTTCGTTGATGCGATGTTTTACATCACCGATGGCACCGAGGTAGATGATCATCGGAAAAAGAAATACCACCACGAGGGCTTCGTAGAGGCCATTGGTCCAGACGTTGTTGTAACCACCAATTCTTGGCATGCTAAGTACGGTGATGAGCAGCAGTCCGGTGAGGAGGAAAGTATTCTTGCCTGCTTTCAGGGCCACCATTCTTCTGAGCAACATTCCTGCCATATAGGGGAAGAGCAGGCGGGTGAAGCCTACGCGGAGTTGTTCTGGTGTGAACGACCAGCCGCCGATGAAATCGCCCGACTTGTTGGTAAGTACGAGGTGGAAGGATGTGGCAGCGGCAATGCAAACCAGGATGAAGAGGATGCGGTTAGATAGTTTTCTGAGAATAAGTGCGTGAAGGATATTGGCGATGTATTCCAGGAAAAGCGACCATGCCGGGCCGTTGAGTGGGTGCATTTCGGTCCAGCCCTTGATGTCCATGGACACGGGAACGGGGATCAAAGTATATCCGATGAGCAGTACGAGGAGGAGTTGTGCAATAGTTGTATTGGCCACATTGGGGAATACGGGCGCTGCCTGGAAATAGAAGCAAATAGCGCCGAGGGTCATGCCCAGGATGATGAGCGGATGCAGGCGGATCAGTCTTCGTTTAAAGAAATCCCCGATGGTCATGGTGTTCCATCGGTCGTCATACGCATGAGCCATCACGTATCCGGAGAGCATGAAGAAAAAATCCACGGCGAGGTAGCCGTGGTTGATAAACAGTTTGTGGTAATCTCCTTTACAGAACAGTTCAAAGGTGTGCATGATGATGACCATGATGGCCGCGATGCCGCGAAGGGCGTCCAGGATGAGGAGGTGTTTTTTGGAATCAATGAACGCGGACTTAGGGGTTGGCTGCATAGCTACAATCAGGTTTGGTTGTTGAGAGTTGTACTATGCAGAAAGGTAGCGAAATCGCTGAAAATTATTAATTGTTGTCCTTCACAAGTTTTAGGATGAAAGTTGAGAAAAGCGTTTTGCTTGACGAAAGAGTGTTGTCTTCTGATCCTATTGAGAAAAATGGGGGAGGGGTGGTGGTAGTCTAACCAACAACCTCACCCCCTATCTTTCTCA
>REAQ01000332.1 GCA_004294195.1 Sphingobacteriales bacterium
CTCGGCCAGCAGGTCATAGCTGCGGGGCGATGTCTGCCGGGTGGAGACGGTGGATTCGCGGTCGTTGAGATCGCCGAACCAGATGGCTTGCGTGGGGCAGGCTTGCTGGCAGGCAGATTTCACATCCCACTTGCCGTCTTTACCGGTTTCAAGCGGCCTGTTCTCTTTCTTCGCTGTCAGTTTACCCGCTTGTGTACGCTGAATACAGAATGAGCATTTTTCGATAACGCCCCTTGACCTCACCGTAACATCAGGGTTCAACACCATCCTCGTCAACTCATCGTTCATCATCATTACAGAATCATCCAAAACCTGACGCTGATTATCTGCGAAGCTATCTGCTCCCAAATAATCAGCCCAGTTGAAGCGACGCACTTTATAGGGACAGTTGTTGGCGCAGTAACGGGTACCGATGCACCTGTTATATGCCATCTGGTTGATCCCTTCTGAGCTATGGTTACTGGCATTCACCGGACAAACGTTTTCGCAAGGCGCATTGTCGCAGTGCTGACACAGCATCGGCATAAAAATCACATTCAGGTTATCCAGGTCATCGTTTCCTGAATCATCCCTGAATGTAGCGAAGTAACGATCGATCCTAATCCAGTGCATTTCATGCATCCGCTTCACTTCACTCTTACCCACAACGGCAACGTTGTTTTCCGCTGTACAAGCCACAGAGCAAGCTCCGCAACCAATACAGGTGTTAAGATCGATACTCATTCCCCACTTGGCACCAGGATAAGGGAAGTCAGGATACAAAGTACCCTCCACGCGATAATCGCCGGTTTCCTTTGCATACGCTTCCACAAGGTGATGCCTTTCATCAAGGATCACGTTTGGATTCTTTTTGAACTCACCAAGAGTGAGTTCTTTCACGATATCGGTACGGCCCTCATACTGGTTATGTGTTTGGGTATATGCGATCTCATGTATATCTTTTGTACTGGAGTAACTAACGTCAGTTACATGATAGTCAAATGTTGTTCCGTTAAAACCAACCCATGGGTAAACGTTCTGTCCCACCTTCGCGGCAGCACGACCCACTTTTTCATTTCTTCCATAACCCACGGCCACTGCAATCACATTGGGATGCATGCCGGGGATCACGAGGACTGGGATGTTGATTTCCTTGGTTCCTGCTTTCAATGTGATCACCGGTTTAGTGATCTCCACTTCGTAGTTATCGTCAAGCACAATGCCCAATTCTTTTGCAAGTGCAAAAGAGATCATCGCATAGTTGTCCCAAGTGGCTTTCGTGATAGGATCAGGCAATTCCTGCAACCAGGGATTGTTGGCATATTTACCGCTACCCAGGGAAACCTTAGGATAGATCACTAATTCCGCTTTGCCACCTTTCTTAGTTGCAGCAAGGGCGGAGGCTGCAGAAGCGAGGGCAGAACCATTATATGCTGCGCCAGCTACAGCAGGCGCAGTTTCAATCACACCATCCTGCAATGCTTTATCCAGTGCTTCCTGACTGCCCAGTTTTGTGAGCCAGTACTTACGGAAATAGTCTCCATAATCACTGCCGTTATCGCTCCACTTCAACAAAGAAGTCTGGAACGCACGTGTTTTGAAT
>REAQ01000333.1 GCA_004294195.1 Sphingobacteriales bacterium
AAAGAAACAAAGAAGACATCAAAGGCCGCAAAGTGCTGGTTCACTGCTGGGTGAATGCCAGATCATCCGCGTTTGTCTACCTGGCCAGAACCCTGCGCGATGGTGAATCCGAAGTGGCAGAGCGGGACAGCACATTTATGTACGCGCAGTTCATGCTGGGATACGGTGGAATGATGACCGGCCAGTTTGATAAAGCTGCGGAACGATTGTTGAAAGTGGTAAAAGCGGAACCGGAGAACATGGAAGCGGTTTTTTTACTGGCAGAAGCCTATGAGCGGTCAGGAAATAAAACAGAAGCGGTCAAGTGGTATACAACAGGAAAAAAATCGGTTAAAAATCCGGAACTGCTGAAAGCCATCGAAGAGAAGATCAAAACATTGCAATAGATTATTCACTAATAAATTTTTGTACGATGCCTTGTGGTAAGAAAAGAAAACGTCATAAAATCGCCACGCACAAGCGTAAAAAACGTCTAAGGAAGAACCGTCATAAGAAAAGGAACAAGTAACCCATGGTTCCTCTCCGCCCGGAGAAACACCCAATACTGAATACAGCATTATGTCCATAATCATGGTTGTTTGCCGCTGTACGGAAATTGGAATTATTGACGGTCCAAGTGTTTTCACGCTTTGAATAAAGAATTGATCATAAACGCGGCTCCCCAGGGTGTTGAAATCGCCCTGCTCGAGGATAAGCGACTGGTAGAGATGCACAATGAAAAAGCAGACGCCAGTTTCGCTGTGGGAGACTTATATCTGGGAAAAGTCAAAAAGCTTATTCCCGGGTTAAATGCTGCATTCGTGGATGTTGGCTTTGAAAAAGATGCCTTCCTCCACTACACAGACCTCAGCCCTTACGCGCGCTCCCTGCTCAAGTTCACCAATATGGCGATCAATGATAAAACGCCTGAGGGACTTGATTTTTCAAAATTCACTGTGGAGCCCGAGATCATCAAGACCGGAAAGATCAACGAGGTATTAGGCCAGAAACCAAATGTCCTGGTGCAGATTCTTAAGGAACCCATCGCTGCAAAAGGCCCAAGGCTGAGCTGCGAAATTTCTCTCCCCGGACGCTTTGTGGTTGTTACCCCCTTCAATGATATCATCGCCGTTTCCCGAAAGATCCATTCTTCCGAAGAACGGCGAAGGTTGCAGAAAATCGTAGAATCCATCAAGCCTAAAAACTTTGGTGTCATTGTCAGAACTGCAGCGGAAGGCAAGAACACCGCCGAGTTACACGAGGACCTGAACAACCTGGTGAACAACTGGGCCCTGATCCAGAAAAACCTCAAGGGCGCTGCCGCTCCGGCAAAAATCCTGAGCGAGCAAACCAAAACCACCAGCATGTTGCGTGACCTGTTGAATGAGGATTTCAACAAGATCATCATCAATGATAAGAGCATTTATAACGATACCCGTAATTATATCCAGAAGATCGCACCCGAGAAACTGGACATCGTTTCCTATCACCACAATGGTGCACCCATCTTTGATCATTTCGGCATCACCAAACAGGTGAAAGCTGCGTTTGGGAAAACAGTCAACCTCCCCAGCGGTGCTTACCTGATCATTGAACACACG
>REAQ01000210.1 GCA_004294195.1 Sphingobacteriales bacterium
AGGGTTTTTTCTTTTTGGTTTTTGATATGCGGCATGGTGAACAACAGTGACCGCAGGCCATCGGTATTAAAGGACTCTAATGTACCCAAGCCTTCAAACTCCAACCACTCCAGTTCCGTCAGGGCCGGCTTCACCACAATGTGTCCGTTCTCCATGATCCGCGCAGGTCTCGTGTATTCCTCAATCACGTCAACCGGAGAAAACGGCGCTTTGTATTCAAAAGGTTTCTTGCGGATCTTGGGAAGTCCACCCACATAGATCTCAAAGCTTTCCACCACCATCTCGGCATCATATCTTCCGATGATATAGTTGCTCATACCGGGCGCTACGCCGCAATCCGTGATCACAGTTACCCCTTTTGATTTAGCCAGCGCGTCCAAGGCTAGGGCGTCTTCAGGAAAGAAGGATATGTCCACGATGTTTTTCCCTGCCTCAACAACAGCCCGAACGGTTTCAAAGCCCATAAATCCGGGAACGGCCACTAATACCATATCTGCGTCAGCAAACCAAGCTGCAAAATGTTGGTGGAGACGCAGATCAGCCACCTGTATTTCAATGGCAGGGTTTCTTTGCTGTAATTTCCGAAGGTTGTGGCTAGATCCAGCGCCATGGCCGCACCTACCATTCCGGACCCTAAAACTGCTATGCGCATGAGAAGAGATTTCTGCAAATATTCAATTTCCTGATGTGATTTTTTGTGTTGATTTTTGATCTATGCAGGAGATCTGGGGTTCGTTCTGGCGAGGACTGCTTCAAACCACATGGTTGGAAAGCATAGCCGTAATGATGGGCATCGTTTCCGTATACTTTTCCCGAAAGGAAAACATCCTCGTGTATCCCACGGGTCTGATCAACACCATCATCTATATCTGGCTCAGCTTTAAGGGACAATTGTTTGGCGAGGCTACCGTGAACCTGTACTATACGATTATGTCGGTCTACGGCTGGCTCATTTGGACCAAACGCAAAGACAACAAAGAGCTGGTGGTTCATGTGGAATATTCAGACCGAAAGATATGGATCAATCAGCTCGGATTTTTTGCTTTTTTCTACCTGGTGATCTTTGCCTCTTTGCACTATCTCAAGAAAGAATTTGCACCCGGCGTGATTCCCGCCGCCGATGCCTTTGCATCCGCCACGGCCTTTACGGGCATGTGGCTGATGACGCGGAAGAAAGTAGAATCCTGGTGGTGGTGGATCGCTACAAATATTACTTCGATCCCTTTGTATTTTGTAAAGGGGTATGTATTTACCAGTGTGTATTACTTCGTTCTCCTTGTGATGGCGATATCAGGATTGATAGAGTGGAGGAAACGGGCTAAAATAGCTATTAGCTAGTAGCTAATAGCTATTTTTGTTCTTATGGCGGCAAGTTCACCAATAGACACATTGAGGCGCATCGTTGTCATCGGTCCGGAGTCAACGGGTAAGTCTACCCTCTGCGAAGAACTCGCACAGCAGTATGACGCCACTTGGTGCCCGGAGTTCGCCCGTGAGTATTTACTGACCTATGGAACGCAATATAGCTATGACGATCTGTTGACGATTGCCAAGGGACAGTTGGCGCTGGAAGATGAATATGCCATCCTTGCACAACAAGACTGGGAGGCCCAGGAGCACAAAACAACCTCCTTCCCCATCTTATTTGTGGATACGAATATGTATGTAATGAAAGTGTGGTGTGAATATGTATTTGGCAAATGCCACCCCTTCATTCTGGAGCAGATCGTTGAACGCAAATATGATCTTTATCTGCTCTGCAATACGGACCTGCCCTGGGTAAAAGATGAGTTGAGGGAATATCCGGATCTTCAATCCAGGCAGGAACTTTATCTCATGTACAAAGACATCGTGCTAAATCAAAACATTCCCTGGGTGGATATCAGTGGAGATGATGAAGCCCGATTTCAGTCCGCCGTCAGCGGAATCCAACAACATCTTCCATCGATCTTATCATGAAGAGCTTCATTGAAAAAAACCATAAGACCGTTTTCTATTTTTCCTGGTTGATGTTCAATCTTATCCAGATCAGTTTTACTGGTTTGCTGGATGATGAAGCGTATTATTGGGTGTACTCCAGGTTTCTCGACTGGGGCTACTTTGATCATCCGCCGATGATCGCGCTGATGATCAAGGCAGGCTATTCGATGTTCCCCAATGCCCTTGGCTTACGTTTGTTTACTGTGCTGATGAGCACTGCTACCTTGTATTTTATTGACCTGCTGCTGAAGAAGCGCGATGATAAATTATTCTATGCCATCGCCGCATCGATGTTTGTATTACAGGTAGGCGGCATCATCACCGTGCCAGATTTGCCACTGTTGTTTTTCACCGCACTCTTCTTTTTAGAATACAAGAAGTTCATTGCCGCATCGCCGTATTACCGCATTGTCACATTAGGTATTATCATGGCGCTGATGCTGTATAGCAAATACCACGGCATACTGATTATCTTCTTCGCCCTACTTTCCAATCTTCGTTTACTCACGCGCTGGCAGACCTGGGCGGCAGCGGCCATTTGTGCATTATTGTTTCTTCCACATCTTTGGTGGCAGTATTCACACGGACTCCCATCGGTCTACTATCATCTGTTTGAACGCAATGCCAGTCAGTATAAATTTTCATTTACGTCTGAGTATTTACTCGGACAAATTGCGCTTGCAGGTCCATTGATCGGCTGGCTTTTACTGTATGCATTTTTCCGAAAGCGTCCTAAGGATCAGATGGAAAAAACCTTACGCTGGACCACCATTGGCGTGTACGGGGTTTTTCTGTTGGCCAGTTTCAAGGGAAGAGTGGAAGCCAATTGGACCGTGCCCGCATTTGTTGGGCTCATCGTACTGGCCCATCAGTACCTCATTGATGCCCCTCGCTTGCAAAAATGGGTGTACCGGTTGTTCTGGCCCACCATGGCGTTGATCCTGGTTGTGCGGATATATATGATGATCGATGTGGTTCCCGCCAAATGGCTAAAGAAAGACGAATTCCACAAATCCAAAGAGTGGGCGCAGGCCATCAAAGACAGCGCACACGGGCTTCCGGTGGTATTTCTGGACTCTTATCAAAAGCCTTCGCAATATTGGTTTTGGAGTGGCGACACTAGTTATGGATTGAACACTGCACGATATCGACGAAACAATTACAATTTCTGGCCATTGGAAAAACAGTTGCAAGGTCGAAAGGTATTTTTGATTTCCGATAGTGGACGCGAGGTGATCACAGAGCGCAGTAACATTCCATCGCGAAAAATCTATGGCGTTGTCGTAGATTCTTTTTATTCACATGCGCAAGTGGGGATCGTGATGAAAGGTGAATTTAAACAGGAGGGAAAGATGATCTCACAAGAAGTATTTATGAGCCGGTCTGCGTATTCGCCGGATCTTAAGGTTGTACTTGTTTTGTATAATCAACAGAACCGCATCAGCCATATTGTTCCAGCTACATATATGTTCCGGGATAGCGTTGACGATATTTGCACAGCGAGTATTGAAGGCGTGCTACCGGGGACGTACACACTCAAATGGGGGATTCAGTCATGTTTACCCGGAAGACCAAGTTTGAATAGCGTTGGGAAATCAATTACCATTTACTAGCAATTGGCAATTGACAATTAGCAATTAACAATTGGCACTGGTTTTTGGAGGGTGGATTTTGGTTAGCGCCACTAGCTTCCAACATCCATCTACTAAGAACCAGTGCCAATTGCTAATTGTCAATTGCTAATTGTTAATTACCACCCTGATGTCTTCATCACTACTAAGATTCCCCATTTGCCGCAACACCCACCCTGCCCTCGCGGAGACATACTTGGACAGCGGCTTCACCGTATATTTAACAGGGTTGGGTAGCGCCGATGCAATGAGTGCGGCTTCGTAACGTGAAAGATTTTTCGCTGGCTTCTTAAAATAGGCTCTGGATGCAGCTTCCACGCCGTATATTCCTTTGCCCATTTCTGCAGCATTGAGGTACATTTCCAGGATGCGCTTTTTGCCCCAGATCTTCTCGATCATGAAAGTGAAATAAACTTCAAACCCTTTGCGGATCCAGCTTCGGCCCTGCCAAAGGAAAACATTTTTGGCCACCTGCTGGCTGATGGTAGAAGCACCTTTGATTCTCCCGGGCTTCTTCTCATTATACGCCATCGCTTTTTTGATGCTCTTGAAATCAAAGCCATTATGGTCCGGAAAAACCTGGTCTTCAGATGCCATCACCGCAAGCTTGATATTGGGGCTCATTTCATCGTAGTTAATGTAGTCGCGCTTCAATCCATCACCAGAAAGCACGCTCCCCAGTTGTGTAAGCGTGATGGGAGGATCCATCCACTTGAGGAGGAGGATGTATATAAATTGACCAATGAAGAGGAAAAGAAATATTTTCTTGATGATGCGAAACACAGGCAAAGATATATGTTAGGTTGCAGGTTGGGGGTTGCAGGTTGCAGCTAAACCCTATCTGCAACCTGCAACCTCCAACCTTCAACCTATAATAAGAAATGTCTCAATTAGTAGGAATATAACGCAACTCATATCCTCTCCCGATCTCATACTTGCGTTTGCGAAACTTGTTCATCAAAAACCCGCCCACTGCAATGCCGCCGGCGATAGCTACAGTGGAGCCAACAACGGGTTCCTTGAGATAGGCTGCATTGATGATATGCAGTAAAACATAACCGGTACCGCCGATCATGAACAGCGTACCGTTGCGGACAAATTCAAATTTTGCAGGTGGTTTTCTGATCCACTTTATATCACTTACGGCATAGGGAATGAGAAAAGATGTAACGGTATCCAGCACAGAGGTACCCCAGATATTGTACTGCTTCTGCACATTGTAATACTGGATGAAAATACTATCGTCCTGCACTCTTCTGATAACGCCTTCCACTTCCAATCCCTGCGTTCCCATATCAATTTTCATCCCATTGAAATAGGTTTTCACCGATCTGCCTTTTTTATTGCGAAGCGATACCATATCGTGGCCCTTCACTTGCGCCTCAACATAGCCGCTGATCAGTAGGAACAACATCGTCCAAATCCAACTTTTCAAATCACCCTCCTTATTTGTTGTCTAAAAATAAGACTCCATAAATTAAAACTGCTGCAAATATGACGAGTATCGTTCCGGATACTCTATTGATGAGCAGGATGTGTCTTGGCGTAAGGCTGTTCCGGATCTTTCCCGCCAGCATCACCTTGGCAATATCGGCCAGCATATTGATGAGCAGGCAAACGGAAAAAATGATGATCCTGTCCCGAAGTCCGTGTAATGCAGAAAAAGCCGTGGCATTGATCAGCCAGAAAAAGATCACGTTCGGGTTCAGGGTGTTGATGAGAAAACCAGACAATGCAATCTTCGTAAAGTCAGTGGTGCTGAAGGTTTTTACTTCCTCTGTTGCAGCGGCCCTCAGGTCCACCTTTTTGAAGAAGATATAGAAGATGCCCATGCCACCGAGGAAGGCTGCGCCGAAATAGCCGATGGCCTCCCTGAATTTCAGGACATCACTCACCCACTGCGAAAAAAAATTAGAGATGAAAACAAGAAAAATATCGCTGATCCAAACGCCCGCTACAAAGCTGAATCCACCGCGATGCCCATTGTTAATGCTTTGCTTGATCACCGTAAAGATGACTGGCCCAACAGACAATGCCAGGATCAGCCCCAAACCCAAACCCTTTAGGATAGCATCTAGCATTATACGGTTTTGTGCTGGCCGATGAAGCGTTGCCAGTCCTCAAGCATTTTACCTTTCAGTACCCTTGGAAATTTGTGTTGACCGCCAACCTTTCCCTTGAATTCCATAAAATCCATGAAGGTCTTCTCCGGCAGCACATCAAGGAATATTTCTTTCAATGCGCTTTTCCGTTCAACAGCGTAATCATCATTCAGTTCACACAACTTCAGATCGATTTTTCTCCGCAACTCCTCGGCATTCACCTTATCATCACAAGCCACATACCAATGGTGTGCAAAAAAGCTGCCATAAGGCGTACCCGCTACGGTATACTCGGGAATATCCAGATTCATCTCTTCACCCACCAGCTGCACGGCCTTATTCATATTGTCCATGCTCAGGTGCTCACCTACCAGGCTTAAGAAATGCTTGGTTCTTCCGGTGATGACGATCTCGCAACGCTCCAGGTTCACAAACTTGATGGTGTCCCCGATGAGGTAGCGCCACGCACCTGCTGAGGTGCTGATCAGTATCGCATATTCCTTACCCTCTTCCACCTCATGGATCATGAGTGCCTCTGCATTGGGCACGAGACTGCCATCTGCGTCAAAATTCTTATCATCAAAAGGCACAAACTCAAAAAATATATGCTCGTTGGTGACCAGCCGCATGCCCTCGGGATTCGGCCTGTCCTGATAGGCAATGAACCCTTCTGAAGCCAGATAGGTTTCAATATATACCAACGGATGTCCCAGTAATTTCTCGAAGCCTTTCTTATACGGTTCAAAGGCCACACCGCCGTGTACAAAAAACTTGAGGTTGGGCCAGATCTCGTGAATATTCTTCAGCTTGTAGCGCTGGATGACCATCTCCATACACATCTGGATCCATGCCGGTACACCCGTTAAAAATCCGATGTCCCAATTGGGGGCTTCTTCCACGATCTGCTCCAGCTTCCTGTTCCAGTCTTTCTCCCGAGCAATGGCTTTGCCGGGCTTATAAAACGGCGAAAACCAGAATGGCGATTTCTTGGCAGTTATGCCAGACAGGTCACCGGCATAATAACCCGGACCTTTCTGCAGATCCGTACTTCCACCCAGCATCAGGAAACCGCGACCTACATTTTTCCATTGTATATCCTCATAATTGCGGAGAGAAAGCAGTTGTTTGACCATCACGATGCGGTTTCCGCGCATCAGGTCTTGCGTAACAGGTATATATTTTGACGCTGCTTCAGAGGTTCCCGAACTCAGTGCAAAGTATTTGATCTTAC
>REAQ01000211.1 GCA_004294195.1 Sphingobacteriales bacterium
TTATGCGTGCTCAGAATCAACTGCGGTTATTGGAGGAGTTAGTCAGAATAGCTTCGTAGTGTCCGTTTTTTTCTTTTCTTCGATGAGTGTCTCGTATAGATTGATCTGTTTCAGTTGAGTCATTCGTTTGAGTACCTGCTGTGATTTTTGAGTGATCCCGGAACCCGACAGGCTAAGTCTTTTCAAATGCTTTGCATTACCAATGGCTTCAACCAGTTCATCCTTTACCAAGGGACCTTCTGCTTTTAGCCAATACAGTTGGGGAGCGATGGCTTTCAACGCCGTCAACACACTGTCTGAAATTGCTGTACAGTTAATGAAATTTACATTCAGAAGATTACTGCCTTGCGCAATAGGGATTACAATGACACCCTTTGATTTCAATACTGTTATTGCACTATCGGGTGCTGCTTCTACTTCCGGTAGGGCGGCTGATACAGCCACTTCGGTTCCTGCCATTTGCATCAGTGCGTTTAAGGCTGGTTGAATAACTGCGTCTGGTGCGAGTTCTTGTACTGAAGCAGAAAACGATGCTCCTTTTTGAACCCACCACTGGATCAATTTGACTTGTTGGGTGGATAACTGACCTTTTTCTTTTGGAGGCATATGGTCCTCGTCATTTGGAGGCAGAACAATGCGTTTGATGATCTCAGATGCATCAATATTTCCAGCTACAATGGTAGCGCCTGATTTACCGCCCTTTAAGATCCATTCCTGACCGTCTAATCTTAGTTTACCTTTTTGTTTATTAGGGCCATGACAGGATACGCATTTCTGGGAAAGGACGGGCGCAACGATGTCTTTATACACTAAAGCATTTTCAATATCCTTGATCACCGGAATCTCTGCATCCACAACCCTATCATTACGCCAAAGAAAGGATTCACCATGGGTAAGTGTACCACCCTGATGCCCGGTTACAACCAGCAGCGCTAGTATAATCAAAGACAAAATAAGCTGGAGCAGTGGCTGAAACTGGCGTACGAGCAACCACCAAAATACACTTGAAACCACAGTGAGCAAAATGGCTGCATTTCGATGATCAATGACCAATGATCCATACTCATCACTACTCGTTGAAAGCAGGTACCCACTGACACAGGAAAGCATCGCAGCAACAGAGGCCATTAGAAAAACAAAAGTTGTCGCCTTGTCTGTATTGACGCCCCGCCATTTGCTCCGCCAAAAAAGCAATAAGCCAATCATCAGTATGCCAATGGGCAAATGAACCAATAGCGGATGAAGGCGACCAATAAAATCGATCATGATCAGCGATATCTTTTTCTGAGCGACTGAAGCATATGAACATTGATGGCCCATTGGTCGGCCACCGGCAGATTGGTATATGGCATGGTGGGCAAATAGTAGGGAGGACCAAATTCAGTAAGTATGGTCATTCTTTTGCCCTCTCTCTTTTTACGTTCCACAATTTTATCCCACCATGCCCAATGTCTCTTTACAATATAATCCCACTCTGGAGCCCTTGGATCATTGACCTGCGGGCCTTCACTATGTCCAATACGTGCATGGATATGTTCAGTTTTGTCTAACACGATCGACACTGTTTCTTCCTGGTCTTCCAGACCACTTTCGTGAACGGCACACCAATGTGAAATATCTAGTGTTAATCGTAAATCTGGAACAGCGCGGAGATAGTCCCTTGTTACATGCGCTGCAAAAAGGGATCTTCCCCTGTGCGTTTCATGGTAAATGGGAATGCCTGCTTTGGCCGATAACTCGGATGTGAATGCCATGAAAGGTTTATTCTGCTCCATTGAAAAATAGTCCCTTCCGGAATGGGTATTGATGTAGATGGGTTTGAGGCCAACAGCGGCCTGCAAGCCCTCTTTAAACTGCTGCAGGTGTTTGGTTGCATCCTTGTCTGATCCACCGTATAATAATCCCAATAGCAATCCGTGCTTGCTGGCTGCTGCAACTATTTCATTTCGGCCCTTATCATCTCCTGGCATCCATACTTCAATACCATCATACCCCTCTTTTTTGGCAGCAGCACAAAATGCATCTGCGGAACCTTCATAACCCCAATTGGTAGCCATGATGGTCAGTTCATAACCTGCACGGCCAGGCGAAAATACTGGTTGGCTGCCCTCGGCTTCGAGTCCAGAAAGTAAAAGGGTAGATCCGCCCAGGGTTGATTTTTCTAAAAAATGTCTTCGATTCATGGATTGTCTATGTTGATTGTAAAACGTCTTTAATGACCTGGCCGTGCACATCAGTTAATCGGAATGGTCTTCCCTGAAATTCATAGGTCAGTTTTTCATGATCAAAACCGAGTTGCTGAAGAATGGTGGCTTGTATATCATACACGGAAACTTTTCCTGACACTGCATTGTAACCGATTTCATCTGTTTCTCCGTAACTGAATCCTTTCTTTATACTTCCCCCTGCCATCCACATGCTAAAAGCATCCACGTGATGATCCCGCCCTTTGAATACATTCTGCTTTCCTTCCCGATTTTCCTGCATCGGCGTCCTGCCAAATTCTCCACCCCATACCACGAGCGTTTCATCAAGCATTCCTCTTTGTTTCAGGTCCTTGAGCAATGCCGTCATGGCTTTATCCACGCTGTTACATTTATCTACAAATCCCTCATCCAATGAGCCGGTAGGATCAGTGTCATGTGAGTCCCAACCCCAATCGAAAATTTGAACAAACCGCACACCTTTCTCAACCAGCTTTCTGGCGAGCAGAATATTGTTGGCGAGCGAAGGCTTGCCGGGTTCAGTACCGTACATCTCATGAATATAGGCAGGCTCTTTGGAGATATCCATCACCTCCGGAACTGAGATCTGCATCTTAAACGCAAGTTCATATTGGGCTATGCGCGACAACGTTTCCTGGTCGCCGAATACTTCATGATCTGCACGATTGAGGGCATTGATGGCATCGATAGAAGATCTCTTCAGGTCTCTATCCATCCCTTCAGGATCTTGTAAAAACAAAATCGGATCTCCTTCTGACCGGCATTGTACACCTTGATAAACAGAGGGTAAAAATCCACTTCCCCATACGCTTTTACCGGCATCAGGGTTATTCCCTCCCGAAGTAAGTACTACAAATCCGGGCAGGTTTGCATTTTCTGAACCGAGGCCATACGTAACCCATGAACCCATAGAAGGTCGGCCCAATCTTGCTGATCCTGTATGCATCATCAATTGCGCCGGGGCATGGTTGAACTGGTCCGTTGTGACGGCTTTTAAAACGGTCACATCATCTATCATGCTGCTGAAATGGGGGAGTCTTTCCGAGAGCCAGATCCCACTTTCACCATGTTGTGAGAAGTTGGCTACCGGTCCCAAAAGTTTGGGTACGCCTCTGATAAATGCAAACCTTTTACCTTCTAAAAAAGATTCCGGACAATCCTGGCCATTGAGTTTAATAAGTTCGGGTTTATAGTCAAACAATTCAAGTTGAGATGGTGCGCCTGCCATGTGGAGATAAATCACGGAACGAACCTTAGGTGCAAAATGCGGCGCCCTCGGCATGAAAGGATCAGTCATAGCTGCTCCTGTAACTGGGGCAGATTTCTTGCCCAGCCAGTCGCACCCTTGCAAAAAAGAACCTAAGGCCATCATGCCAATTCCTGTTCTGCATTCCCGCAGGAAATGTCTTCTCGTCGTGTGTTCCAGCGACAGGAATTTGGCTTCGCCTGCTATTTTACTCCTACCCATGTGCTATTCTTTTGTGATCACTTCGTCTGTATTCATCATCGTATGAACGGTTGCAACCAAGGCAGCCATTTCTGGATAATTGTGTTGGTCCATTAAGCCTCCGGCCATCTCGCATGTTGCTGATGGATCAGCCTTGTATTTCGCCAATGCCTTTTTATACAAGGTCAGAAGCACTTCCAATTGTTGTGCTGAAATTACCTTGCCCGTGGCTTTCATCCATCCGAGCCTTATCCGCTCCACAGGATCTTTACTAGCCGCCGCAAGTTGATAACTCATTTGTCTCGATAGGTCGAGATACGCCTGGTCATTCATCAATGCGAGTGCCTGCAGTGGTGTATTGGTTCGTATTCTTCTTGCCGTGCAAACCTCACGCGCCATCGCATCAAAAGTTAGCATAGAAGGGTAGGGGCTTGTCCTTTTCCAGAAAGTATACAATGCCCTTCTATATCTGTTTTGATCCCTGTTTGTTTGCCATTGTTCATTGCCACTATAAGGTGAGCTCCAGATTCCTGGGGGCTGCCATGGCATCGAACTTGGACCATACATCACCGGATACAATACTCCACTAACGGCCAATGCCTGATCCCTGACTTGTTCTGCGCTTAGCCGTACCCGTGGTCCGCGCGCATAATATTTATTGAACGGATCTGCTGCATTTCTTTCTGCATCTACCGCAGAATGCTGCCGATAAGTTGCAGACATCACCATTTCTTTAATGAGTTTTTTGACACTCCATTGATGATCATGCATGAACCGGTATGAAAGATGATCCAGTAATTCAGGATGGGTGGGCGCAATTCCCTGTGTGCCCATATCTTCCAGTGTCTCTACAAGGCCTTGCCCAAACAACTGTTCCCAAAGCCGATTCACCATGGTTCTGGCAGTGAGTGGATTCAAGGTATCTGTCAGCCATTTTGCCAATCCAAGACGGTTGCGAAGCGAACTGTCCGGCATAGGATTCAAAGACGCCGGAACCGCGGGTTGAACGGCAGTTGTTTTCAACAACCAGTTCCCCCTTTCAAATACCTGTGTGGTGCGTGCCATAGGAGAGGGGTTCTCCATCATAATGGGTGTGGTTACTGCGTTACCCTTCGTCACAAGATGGGTGTACTGCTTTTCGATGCTATCATAGCCCGCTTCTCCCCTTCCCGGGAAAGCAGGGGAGAAGAAAAACCAGTCAAAAATCATCCCGTTGTATTCCATTTTTTCCACCATGCTCGACTGATATTTCAGATGTAAATCATGCACACCGGGTAAAGTATTTATTAGTGTTTGCCGGATCTCCCAGCCTTTGGTTTTTCCGGGGCTAATGGTAGCCAACAATTTTCCCTTTGGTGAATCTGCACGAATCTCGAGTTTGCTGTCTGCATACCAACTTTGCAAACGGATGGTCAGCATCTGCTGTGCATCCAGATTAGCCTTAGGGATACGCGCAGCCGAAATTTTACGCATCACCAACCATTTAGTATCCGAAAGCTCACTATTCACGAAAGAGTCTGCCGTTAAAGAGTTGATAGCGGGTTGCCGTGTTTTTAGAAACTGTGTAAAGGCATTTTGTTCTTTTGCATTTCCATGTTTCTTTAACCATTGGACTACCTCGTTGTAACGCTCCATATCCAGGTCTTTGAATTCATGAAGCAGCGGATATTCCGAAAAAGTATCTTCATCCCTGGTGTTGTTGAAAAATGCCATGAACGAATAGTATTCTTCATGACGAAACGGATCATAGGGATGACTGTGACACTGTACACATGCAAAAGTGGTTCCCATCAATACTTCCCAAGTTGTATTTACGCGATCCAATACGGCAGCAGTCCTGAATTCTTCATTGTCCGTTCCACCTTCATCGTTGGTCATGGTGTTGCGATGAAATGCTGTTGCAATCAGTTGTTCATCGGTGGCATGGGGTAAAAGGTCTCCGGCCAATTGTTCTGTCAGAAATGTATTGTAGGGTTTATCCTCATTGAAACTTTTGATGAGCCAATCGCGGTAGCGCCAGATCACCCGCTGATCATCCCGTTCATATCCTTTGGTGTCTGCATACCGGGCTAGATCCATCCACATCGAGGTCCATCGTTCCCCAAATCCTGGATGCGCAAGCAGGCTGTCTACTAGGTTTTCGTAATTTTTGTCTGAAGGGTCTTCAATAAATGATTGGATCATCTGCTCATTCGCAGGCATTCCGATCAAATCAAGCGCAACTCTGCGTGCAAGTACTTCGGGCGTAGTCTGTTCCGATGGCTCCAATTTCAACTCGTCCAGTTTCTGACGGATATAATGATCGATATCGTTATTGGCCCATGCATCTTTTTTAGGTAGTAAGCCGAAGAACTGCTTACGATGTGGCACTTTCTGGGGTCTCACGGCAACGTAAGCCCAATGATCTCCCCATGTGGCGCCCTGGTTGATCCATTTACGAAGCAGGCTGATCTCATCATCATTGAGTGGATGTTCTTTGTACGGCATGCGTTCTTCCGGATCCTTAAGGGTCAATCTCCGGATCATCTCGGAAGCATCGGCATCACCAGGAACGATAGCGGGTTTACCAGACTCCGTATTGGCCAATGCTTCGGAACGGAACAAAAGACTGAAGCCACCTTTTTTCTTGACACCACCATGGCAAGTGATGCATTTTTTGTTGATCAACGGTTTGACCTTGGTGTTGTAGTCAATCTTTTCCGTGAACATGAAGGAATAGCCAAGGATGGCCGTC
>REAQ01000212.1 GCA_004294195.1 Sphingobacteriales bacterium
GCGAGGGCAAGCTCAGCTTCGCCTACCTCGACGGGCGCAGGGCCTTCGGGCACTACCTTGAATATACTTGCATGCCCGATGCAATGTGGGAGCAGATTTCGGCGATGTGATCATCGGGCATAATCTGGAAGTGGATTTTTCCAGCAAGAAAAAACAAGCTAAAATCTAGCTAATAGCTACGTGCTAGTATCTATTAGCTAGTAGCTATTATGGAAGTGTAACTTCGTAATTACGCGTACCTAAGCTAAGTGTTGCGTTCTTGTCGCAGGTTCCGCCGCCAAAATCAAGCACCCCTGCAATACCGTTATAGTTCACATTCAGTTGTCCGGATACAAAATTCCCGCAGGTTACTTTACGCAATAAAGGCGTTTTAGAACTGGTGATCAATTCATTGTTTGCAGAACTCTTAATCACGGCCTCGCCGGTTACATTGAACTCATCGTCCAAAACAGAAGCAGTAACTGAGCCGGCAACCTGTTGCCAGTTGATGGTACTGCTTCGGGTATACCACTTGCCATCAGGATAGGTGATCTTTCCATTCACCAACCTCGTGGTAATATTCAAATTTGCATCTGAAGATCCATTGTTGGTGATGGAATAACTGCCTTCCAGTTTATAGCCGTTGACGGAATAATTGTCGAAACTCACATTTACCACCGCACCTGTTTCACGTGGAAGCTTGGTGAGTGTATAACTGATTTTGCCTTTACGTACCCAGCCATTGATACCCGTACAACCAGTTGATCCATAGTCGATAACGACTGTTTTGGGCCATGTCGTCAGATCCTGGGGACTGATGGTTACCGTAGCGCAGGCTGAACTGGTGGTGGATGCTGCACCTGTGGTGCCATTCACAGATACCTGCAGTACTTCAGAAGAAACATCGTCAAACACAAGGTCAGACTGGATCCGCGCAGCGGTCAGTTCTTGTGCGGTCAGATCATCCGGAGGAGTGGTTTCATCTGGGGAATCATCTTTAGAACAACTGTAAAATGTTGAGGCTGACAGGATTGTAGCCAATACGAAGAGTCTTGCTTTCATAGAAAGGGATTTGTGATTTTATTAAACGAAAAATCCGGGTTTTAATTATCCTATCCACCCCCCGGCGTAGTTCGCCCGTCCCGTACTTTAACTTCTTTTTTACCATTCTGCTTCTTCTCCCATTCTTCTACTGCTGCGGGCTTTTTAGCGGGTGTGGAAGAAGCCGGTTTCACTGGCTTGGCTGCTGCATTACCTGTAGTGTCCATAATGGGTCTGCCCAGTGCATCCAGTTTCATACCGTAATTGAAGCTCTCTGTTTTCATAATCCTTCCGGTGGATGGATCATAATAGTTCCAGGTACCATGCCTGATCTCAGAGGCGTCTTGCTTGATGACTTTGGTAACGTTGTATGCAGGATTATTCAGGTCCGGAACTTCAATGGTGTCGTATGGATTTTCCGGGTTTACCGCGCGCCAGGCTTCTTCCCTCATCAGGTCGCCAATCGGCGTAAAGTACATTTGCTTACCATCCCTGAAACCCCATCGATAATTTTCAACGGCCAGCAGGTCCCCGGTGAGGTTATATCTACGCCATGGTCCCTCTTTCTTACTATCTACAAATTCACCCTCTTCTTCATAACCGGGTTCTCCCCTCAGGGCTTCCACTTTCACTACCCACCTACCCTGCTTCAACTTTTTCATGTCTAGGCAGTTGATCGTATCTCCTTTAACGGAAATAAGATAACTCTCCCATGGTTGGGCAACCAGGGTAATGCTGAAAAACAGGAACACAGAAAATAGACTTATGGATTTCATGGTTCTTGAATTTGTACACAAGGTACCATTCTCAACCTATAACGAAAATGCGTTAACAAAATTTGAACAAATCGGCCCTTTATTCTTACCGTTTCTTTCTGATTTCCTTATCAGTTTATTCACAAGCTAAAAAGGATCTTTATATCGCAATACATCGGAAAGAGTACGAGATTAACAGTTGGGAGCAGAAAATCGATGTATGCCCAAATCACATTTCGCCCGTTTTATAATCCATATACCCGGAGATGGGGAACCAGGATTGGAAATCAATCATTCAAACATTCAGTCATTCAGACAATCAGGAGTTGGTATCCGGAAAACCAGGTTATCAATTCCCGTCTGCCTGAATGACTGAATGTCAGAATGATTGATTTCCAAGTATGTACTCCACCGCAAGTTCATATCCCTTCACCCCCAGCCCGCTAATGCTGCCTACACATTTGGCTGAAACATGGGATATCTTCCGGAATTCTTCCCGGGCATGAATATTGGATATATGCACCTCTAGAACCGGCGCCTTTATGGCTGCAATAGCGTCACCCAGCGCTACGGAGGTATGCGTATAGCCACCAGGATTAAAAACAATTCCCTCAACCCTGAACCCTAAATCCTGAATAGCGTTAATCAATTCACCCTCCACATTGGATTGGAAATAAACAAACTCGATTTGAGGAAAACGGGTCCGCAGGGATTCCATTACGGAATCAAATCCCTGATTCCCGTAAATTTGAGGCTCGCGGATCCCGAGGAGGTTCAGATTCGGACCATTGATGATACCGATTTTCATAACAATGTATATCAACTAAATTACTCGCTAATTATCACATATGAAAAGAAACCTACTCCTGCTGTTCATCGGCCTATGCACCCTAACCGTAAGCACCATCGCCCAGGACCTTGGCTGGGACCCGAAAGTAAAAAAAGGCACCCTCCCCAACGGACTTACCTATTACATTCGTGAAAATGCAAAGCCTGAGAAAAAAGTAGAACTAAGGCTGGTGATTAAAGTGGGGTCCATCATGGAAGATGACGACCAACAAGGTCTTGCCCACATGGCAGAACACATGGCCTTCAACGGAACCAAAAATTTTAAAAAGAACGAGATCGTTTCCTTCCTGCAAGATATCGGCGTAGGATTCGGGAGCGACCTTAACGCATACACCGGTTTCGATGAAACCGTTTACATTCTCCCCATTCCTACAGACAAACCAGGCAACCTTCAGAAAGGGTTTCAGGTGTTGGAAGACTGGGCCCATAACGTTACTTATCTCGATGAAGACATCAACAGTGAGCGTGCAGTGATCCTCGAGGAAAGCAGAATGGGCAAGAGCGCTTCAGAAAGGATGTTCAAAAAAATCTACCCTGAGCTTTTTAAGGGTTCTAAGTATGCAGAACGGTTGCCAATCGGTGTAGACAGTATCATCAAGAATTTCAAACCGGATGCCATCCGTCGGTTTTATAAAGATTGGTACCGGCCGGACCTGATGGCTGTGGTGGTGGTGGGTGATATTAAGGAAGCGGAGGCGCTGGCGCTGATCCAAAAGCATTTTGCCGGACTCACAAACCCCGCCAGTCCAAGGCCCCGTACCTATGCTACTGTCCCTGCCTATGCAGCTTCCAATGCGATGCTGGTGACAGACAAGGAAGCCACAGGCTATAATTTCTCATTGAACTATCCTTCATTTGCCACCACGCCTTCCACTTCGGCTAAGGATTACCGTGATGACTTGCTGAAATCAATCTATACGGACATGCTCAATGCCCGCTTCCGTGAACTCACGCAGAAAGAAAATCCTGCCATCGTTTATGGATTTGCTGGGTTTGATGGTTATGCAAAGAACTACGAAGCCTTCAATGTAACGGCAGGTACGGGCACAAACGATATTAAAAAGGGGATCGATGTGGTTGCGGAAGAAATCGAGCGCGTGAAAAGGTTTGGATTCACCGAAGCAGAACTGGAGCGTACCAAAAAGAATATGCTCGCCAACTATGATAGAGCATACAACAATAGGGACAAGAACGAGTCGGAAAATTATGCCGATGAATACATCCGCAACTTTACAGACCAGGAATCTGTACCTGGTATTGAATGGGAATACAATTATGTAAAACAGGCAGTCCCGGGTATCACATTGACAGAAGTCAACAAGTTGACTGACCTCTTCAAAAATGAAAAAAACCGTTTTGCCTATGTGACTGGTCCCGAAAACAACACGGGTCAACTTCCGGCCCCTGAAGCCATGCTTGCTGCTGTGGATGCAAAGGCATCAGCAGACATCAAGCCATATGAAGAGAAAGCCGTAGCCGCGCAATTGCTGAGTAAGGAACCCAAGGGTGGAAAAGTGACTGGTAAAACCAGTAATGCAGCGCTCGGCACTACAACGCTCACGCTCAGCAACGGTGTAACGGTAACGTATAAGCGAACTGATTTCAAAGCAGACCAGATCGTTATGAATGCACATCGTGCTGGCGGTAATGCCGGCTATGGTGTAGCGGATAAATACAGTGCTGAAAATGCGATCAGCGTAGTCACCAGCATGGGTATCGGAGCGTTCAGTCCGGTAGACCTTCGTAAAGTAATGGCTGGTAAAACAGCAAGCGCCGTACCATATATCACCGGAACATCAGACGGTTTCCGGGGTAACAGCAGCAACAAAGACCTGGAGACGATGATGCAGTTGATTTACCTGCATGTGACGGAACCCCGCACAGATACAAGCCTGTTCAGGTCTTTTATCCAGCGCAATAAATCACAGTTTGCGATGATGGGTTCTAACCCTCAGTTTGCATTCATCGATACTTTATACAAAATCGTTTACAACAACAATCCATTGGCTCCATCTGCGGTACCTAAAGTGGAGAACTTCGATAAAATATCGATGGATCGTGCGATGGCGATCTATAAGGAACATATCGGCGATATGTCTGGCATGCACTTCAACTTTGTGGGTAGCATCAACGAAGAACAGCTCATCCCGTTGGTTGAAAAATACATTGCCAGTCTGCCCGCTACCGGTAAGAAGTTTCAGTTCACTGATAACAAAGTAAGGCCTGTGCGGGGAGATAAAAACTTCACACTGAAGAAAGGCAAAGAAGATAAAAGCCTGATCGTAGCCATCTATTCCGGAGAGGCACCTTACTCGCCTGAAGTGGGTCTGAAACTTCAGGGATTATCTGAAGTTATGAACATCAAGATCACAGAAGAAATGCGCGAGAAGATCCAGGGCATCTATTCCGGTGGTACTGGTGCCAGTAACAGCAAGAATCCATATGGGAGTTATGATTTCTTCCTGCAGTTACCCTGCGGACCTGCAAAGGTAGACACGCTGTTGAAAGCCTTCGACATTGAAATGAAAGCCCTGGCCAGTAAAGGTCCGGAGCAGAGTTATGTGGAGAAGGTGAAGAAGCAATGGCTGGAGCAGTATCGCACCAATATGAAGACCAATGAATACTGGTTATCAAAACTCGTGCAGATCCAGGAAGGCGAAACCAATGCGGACAGATTCCTCAATTTTGAAAAATATGCGAATGCACTCACCGCTGCAGATATTCAATCTGCAGCCAAGATGATACTTGCTGCGCCGTCAAAGGTAACGGGAGTGCAAATGCCAGAGGGCAATTAGTCAATTTGGCAATGCGGTAATGCGGTAATGCGGCAATGTTGGAAGGCGCGCTTTGCGTAGCGGCGCGCCGGCAGTTACTCCGAGTGTTTCTGCGCAGGCCGGCAACGCACGGCCGCGCTTCCTACATTGCCGCACTACCGCATTGCCGCATTAGCTAATTCTTACTTGATCTAATTAACTCCAGAAAGTCATCAAACAAATACCTGCTATCAAACGGTCCGGGGGTTGACTCCGGATGATACTGCACGGAGAATGCTGGTTTGTCTTTGCGGCGGATCCCTTCAATGGATTCATCGTTGAGGTTCACATGGGTGATCTCGATGTGCTCCGCTTTACGAACGGCATCAGGATCCACACCAAAACCGTGATTCTGGGTCGTGATCTCGCAAAGACCAGTGATGATATTGCGCACAGGGTGGTTTAGCCCACGATGTCCATGATGCATTTTAAAGGTGGGTATGCCACTCGCCAACGCCAGGAGTTGATGACCCAGGCAAAGGCCGAAGACGGGCTCATTGGTGTCTATAACGCGTTTAACGGTATCGATGGCGTAGTCCATGGCTGCGGGATCACCTGGGCCATTGGAAATAAAGAAACCATCGGGATTAAATTGTTCTAATTCTTCGAGGCTTGTCTTGGCAGGATGTACGCGTACATAGGCACCGCGGTCTGCCAGACACTGTATAATATTTTTCTTCACGCCATAGTCCAGCACTGCAATACGGATGGGTGCATTGGGGTCACCCAAATGATACACTTCCTTTGTAGACACATGTGAGGCCAGTTCCAGTCCGCCCATTGACGGAACGGCGGCCAATGTAGCTTTCAGCGCCTCCACATCCGTTGTCTCCGAAGAGATGATACAGTTCATCGCACCCTTAGTACGAACTGCCGTAACGAGTGCACGCGTATCCACATCTTCAATGGCAACGATGTTCTGCTCTTCCAGGTATTTCTGCA
>REAQ01000030.1 GCA_004294195.1 Sphingobacteriales bacterium
CTGCTTCTCCCATACGTACAGGTCTCGTCAGTTTTGGTATTTCCTCCAAGACCTTTCATGCGCCTTTTTTAACCACCCTTCCCGGATATTCGTTGGTGTCTGTTCTCGAAAGAAGCGGTAACACGGCTGCTGAAAAATATCCCTGGGTCAGAACCGTGCGCAGTATCGAAGAATTATTAAAAGATGATGAAATTGAGCTGGTAGTGATCACCTCACCCAACGAAACACATTTCCCGTACGCGAAAATGGCGATGGAGGCGGGCAAACACGTGGTGCTTGAAAAACCATTTGCAAACACTACCGACGAAGCGAAGGCATTGGTGGAGATATCACATCGTACAGGTAAAACCTGTGCCGTTTATCACAACAGAAGATATGTGGCCGATTATCTAACGATGAAAGAGATCATTCAAAAAAAGCTATTGGGCGAACTGCATGAATTTGAATCACACTATGATCGTTATCGTCCTGATCCCAGAACCTACGGACTGTGGCGGGAGAAACCGATGCCTGGCAGCGGGGTATTTTATGACCTTGGATCACACTTGATAGACCAGGCCTTGCAATTATTTGGTGCGCCACAATATATCATTGCCGATATCCGAAAACAAAAACCATACTCTGTAGTGGACGACTATTTTGACGTTCGATTAGAATATGGTTTTTTAAAGGTGCTATTGAAATCGGGTATGCTTGTACGTGAGATGGGACCAAGGTATATGATGCATGGCACCAAGGGATCATTTATTAAATATGGAGAAGATCCACAGGAAGAATTGTTGAAAGCAGGTCAGCTTCCTACCGGAGCAGATTGGGGAAAAGAACCGGAATCACAGTTCGGGTTGATCCATACGGAGATGGATGGAAAAATGATTCGGGAAACATATCCATCGGTACAAGGCGGTTTCCAGGGCTTTTACAACAACCTATACAAAACCATCCGAGAAGGTGCAGCACTGCAGGAGAAACCAGAACATGGTTATAATGTAATCCGGATCATTGAACTGGCATTTGAAAGCAGCGATAGGCATTGTCGTGTTCCGGTAAGCGGATTACTTTAGTATGCTTATAAATACTGAACAGCCCTAAAAAAACTTACAATAACGATCTTACCTGCAATTGGAGGATCTTCTTTTCCCAGGCAAACTGAATGTAGCCCTCGTTTTTTGCGGTCTCCTTTACCGTAAACGTTAGCCGCGGCAAACTGGTTGCCGCATCTTTCATAGGTGTCACTTCCAGGCGAAGTACATCTTTAGAAGTTTCATACTCGTCTGCAAGATGCATCTCAGCATCCGAATTAAATATGATGGTCCAGGGGCCCTTGGCTTTAGCGATGATAAAAAAGCTGTACTTGCCTGCATTCATCTTCTTACCGTTGATCAGAACAGGTTCACTGAAACTAATCCAGGTAGCATTATGTGCACCAGCACACCAAACCTGATCGTAAGAAACCAGTCCGCCCCAAATCACGCGGCCCTTCACCCCTGGCGATCCATAAGTAATATGAACGTGGGATGCGCCAACATTAGCCATCGCCATCCTCACCGGGCTCCCCTTTCTATCGTCAACCTTGATCAGGCCTGCATTCACAGAGTCTGCATAACCCAGTTGCTCTGCCTTATGTTCTCCATGCTGTGCCATTGCCTGTGCGCCCGAGATCAACAGCATCACCAATAAGATCGTTTTCATCATGTATTACTTTACCTTATATAAAATCTTCCCATCAACAACGGTCATCATTACCTTGGTTGAGGAAATAGCTTCGTCTGCACACTTCGTCAGGTCATTAGACAGAAGGACCATATCCGCCATCTTACCAACGGTGATGGAGCCTTTGTCTTTTTCTTCAAATTGCGCAATGGCATTGGCCAGGGTGTATGAATAGATGGCTTCTTCGCGGGTCATACGTTGCGCAGGATAAAAGGCCTCGCCATTTTTTTGTTTGCGTGTCACTGATGCATAAAAATTAGCAAAGGGATCGATGTCTTCCACGGGCACATCGGTTCCATTATTCACCAACACACCTGCGTTCATGAATGCCCGCCACATGTAGGCTCCGCTAGCGGCACGCTCCTCCCCCAGTCTTTTGACCACATAAGGTGCATCTGAAGTACAATGGATCCCCTGCATGGAAGCAATGACGCTCCATTGCTTGAAGCGTGGGATCTCCGATGGGTTCACGTGTTGTGCATGCTCCACGCGCCAGCGATGATCCTTCTTCATGTTACGTTGGATCTGCTCACTAAAGATATCAATGGTTTCACGATTGGCCCGGTCGCCAATGGCATGCACACAAAGCTGAAGGTCATGATCCCATGCAAATGCAGCGATCCGTCTCAGCTCCGTAGTGTCAAAAGTATTCTGGCCGTAGAAATTTTGTCTGTCGTGGTAAGGCTCCAGCAACCATGCGCCATAAGAACCCAGTGCTCCATCTAGCGAAACTTTAATCGACTTTACCGTCAGGTGTGCATTCCCTGCATTAATGATGGGAAACACCGATGCGTTCTTGTTCAATTGCGCGTTGCCTTCTCTCACCATCACCCAATGACGAATGGCAAATTTCTGCTGATCTGCCAATTCTTTCATCCAGGTTACTTGTTCAAAGGAAGATCCCGCGTCAGCGAAACTGGTAATACCGTTGCGCAGGCACTCTTGCTCAGCTAATGAAATAGCCCGTTGCCATTCCGCTTTTCTTTCTACAAGCGGCCGCTGTGAATACCATGCATAATAAACCCTAGACACTAAACCCTGAGCCCTTTCCTCAAGCACACCCACAATCTTTCCGGACGGGTCCTTCACAATATCTCCGCCAGAAGGGTTAGGTGTTTTTTCGGTTATGCCTGCCAGTTGGAGTGCCTTGCCATTCACATACGAACTATGGCCGCTGGCGTGTGTGAGCAAAACAGGATTATTAGGTGCAACCTTATCCAGGTCTGCATAATAAGGATAACCCAGATGATTCGGACTTGGGGAATGATCCCATTTCTCCTGGTGCCAGCCCCTGCCAATGATCCAGTCGCCTGGCTTTGCTTTTGCTGCTGCTGCCTTCACCAATGCAAGGATCTCTTCCCAATTCTTCACCTTCATCAGGTTCAGGTTCACCAGTGATGCACCCATACCGTGAATATGACCATGGCCCTCTATCAATCCAGGCATCAGGAATTTTCCATTCGCTTCCACCTGATTGGTTCGTGGGCCGATATGCTTTTTCACGCCGTCGTTGCTTCCCACATAAATGATCTTTCCATCTTTTACACCAACAGCCTCGGCCTTGGGCAAAGACGCATCCACCGTGTATACGTTAGCGTTACGAATCACCATGTCTGCTTCTTGCGCGCGCGCAAATAACCCAATAACCAAGAACCCCAATAACGTAATTAATTTCATATATAACTGTTGATGATATTTTCTAACCACTCCTGCTTACCACTGGTTTGTTTCGGCTCGCCATGCGTCAAGGCATATTCCCGCAAATCTTCCAACTTCAACCTTCCACCTTCAAACTCCGCTCCAGCACCACCATCGAAAGAGGCATACCGATTCTTGCGGAATTGCTTGTACGGACTTTTCTCCAGAACCGCTTCAGCTATGATGGCCGCTCTTGCGAAAGCATCCATCGATCCGATATGTGCGTGAAAAATATCTTCAAGGTCCGTAGAGTTCCTTCTGGTCTTTGCATCAAAGTTGACACCGCCTCCGGAAAAACCGCCGGCTTCCAGGATGATCAGCATACATTCCGTCAGCTCATTGAGGTCCATCGCAAACTGGTCCGTATCCCACCCATTCTGTGCATCACCCCTGTTGGCATCGATGCTGCCCAGCATACCGGCATCGACAGCGGCCTGCAGTTCATGCTGGAAGGTATGGCCCGCAAGTGTGGCGTGGTTCACTTCCACATTCAGTTTAAAATCTTTATCCAGACCATAGTGGCGTAAAAATCCGATCACCGTTTCCGCATCAAAATCATACTGATGCTTCGTGGGCTCGCATGGTTTGGGTTCGATGAAGAATACACCTTTAAAACCCTGCTTGCGTGCATAGTCCCTCGCCATCGTCAGGAAGCGGGCGAGATGTTCTTTCTCCCGCTTCATGTCTGTATTCAGCAAGGTCATATAGCCTTCCCTGCCGCCCCAAAACACATAGTTTTCACCGCCGAGTTTAATGGTGGCATCCAGCGAATATTTGACCTGGGTACCTGCATAAGCCAATGCAGTAAAATCAGGATTGGTAGACGCGCCGTTCATATAGCGGGGATTGGAAAACACATTGGCTGTGCCCCACAAAAGTTTCACCCCACTCGCCGCCATTTTATCTTTCGCATAGTCCGTAATCTTCTGCATCCTGGATTCATACTCGGCAATGCTTGCACCCTCATCCACCAGATCAATATCATGGAAACAATAATAATCCACGCCGATTTTGGTGAAGAATTCAAAGGCTGCATCCATTTTATCATAGGCCCGTTGCATAGGGTCCGCTTGCGCATCCCAGGGGAAATGCTTGGTGCTCGGACCAAAAGGATCTGCCCCTGTACCGCAGAAGGTATGCCAGTAGCAGACGGCAAACTTGAAAAACTCACGCATGGTTTTCCCACCGATGGGTCTGCTTGGATCATACCATTTAAATGCAAGCGGGTTGTCTGAGCTGCGGCCTTCAAATTTAATGTCGTTGATGCCGGGAAAATAGGTTTTGTTGCCAACTGTGATCATGATGTATAATTCTAAATCGAAAATTTAAGGTTGCTGAATGTACGATAGAATGTAGGATTTTTTACCGGCGCTGAAAGAAAATTATGGCCTGAAATGCGCACCGTCTGAAGAGCCCTCGAAGACTTTTAATGATTTTCCTGTCTCCGCTTCTATTTGGGACCGAATCCCCTGCATAAGAGCATATCCTTCTTCACTGGTCAGCATCATGGTAACGGTACCCCCACTACCACCACCACTAATCCTCGCACCCGCAATGCCATGACCCAGACCACGAGCCCGCACCATTTCAATAATGCGATCTGTAACCGTTTCACCCAGACCCACACTTTGATACCCTTCGTGCGATGCCAGCATAAGCCGGCCCGCTTCTTCCGGATCATCTCCTCCTTTAAGGATTTCTAAGAATTTTTTGATCCGATGGTTTTCCTGCACAGGGTGCAAAGCCGCTGCTCGGGGATAATACACACGATCGGGAATGACCGTGGTAGCCATATCCATATGATGGTGATATCGATCCAAAAATGCTTTCCCACTGATCTGCTCCGGAATAAGATGCAGAAACCTGGTTTGGAATGTTTCAAGTGGAATATTGGCAAGATATCCCTGGTATGGCGATTGCAACGGATCAATACCCGTTTCTTTCATGGCCATCACAAATCCCATGAATGCCGCAGTTCTGACATCACTATATGATGCACCGCTTACGGCATGCCTTACGCCACTGTCAAGTCCAACAAAACGGATCCCATCCGGAAGAGGAATGGGGTCAAAGACTGTGGAAGGTTGACATACCAAGGGCAGCAGATGATCTTTTTTTCCGAAGTTCACAGAGAGCTGATCCATCAACCCACAGGCAGCACCCACTACCTGGTTTTCCACTTGTTGGGATAAGATCGCTAGTTGCAGGGGCGGGATCGATAAACCATATGCGCGTTGAATGGCGTGCATGGTGGCCACTTCAATAGCTGCAGAAGAGGAAACACCTTTACCCACAGGAACGCTTGATTCTATATAAACCGTTGCGCCTTCCCATTGCAGGCCTACAGCCTGTTCCAAAACGATAAAACAACCGAGAACATACACGGCCCAGTCGCCATCTGGTAATTGTTTAACTCGCTCCCCTGCTTCATGAAGGGTCAAACCTTTCAACTGGTCCAGAGAAATACTGAACTGCTGATCTGCAACCAACGCATCTGTGTTTGCAGTAAACACACCATCCATACCGGGTATGAGACTTACCCTCGTTTCCTCCGCTATAGGCATTTGTAACAACAACGATCCGCTGTAATCGGCAATGCCTCCCATGACGTCCAGTCTTCCGGGTGCGATGCCAATGGATGGCTCTGGTGCATAAAACACTTGTATGAATTCAAGTTTCATCGTTCACCATTTTCCGGCGCGCCAGTTCACGCGGTTTAGTTCCGCAGCTTTTTCTTCCGGCATCGTATCTGCCATAAATGTGTCTGCACCTGTTTCCGGGCCGGCAAGGAATTTTTGCAGTCCGGGCTGGCGCAAGGGAGGACAAATATTCATATGCAAATGGTAATCTTCATAAGCATTCCCATCCACCGGTGCCTGGTCAAAAGCCATCACATATGGAAACTGCATTTGAAAGAGACCATCAAATTTCCTCGTCACCTCCTGGTAAACGCCCGCCAAT
>REAQ01000334.1 GCA_004294195.1 Sphingobacteriales bacterium
TACAAGTGCTTTTAGCCGCTATTTGCTTCTTACAAAAAAAGGAAGAAGCTATGGCACAAAAGCAAATTGCAATGGAACAACTCAAACAGATTCTGCAACTGAAAAGCAATGGGGTGGGTATTCGGGAGATAGCCCGTCGTATTGGCATCAGCCGCAACAGTGTTCGTAAATACCTTGAGCGCCTTGATGGGGAAGAAATTGGGCAAAATGATAGGAAGGAACTTGCAGAATCAGCCTACAGCAGTGCATCATTTAAACGCGATGTCCTCCGTCAGGAGCAGCTGCAGAAGCATTTGCAAATTGCCAAAAAAGATCTTTCAGAAACAGGCGTAACCAGGCAACTTCTTTGGCAAGAGTACATCATTGAATCCCCGGATGGGTATAGTTACAGCCAATACTGCTACCATGTACAACAATACCTGAAGCATGCCGACCGGGCCATGCATATGGAGTACGAACCCGGTGATATCATGATGATAGATTTTGCAGGAGACAAGCAGCGCTATGTTGATCCCGCTACCGGCGAAGTGCTTGCATGCGAAGTATTTGTAGGTATACTACCCTTTAGTGGTCTTATTTTTTGCCATGCGGTACCTACCCAGCAATCACCTGATTTTATTGAATGTATCAATACTATGTTGCGGTTTTACGGTGGCGTTCCCAATACGCTGCTGTGCGATAATCTTAAGACGGCTGTTGTACGTCCTGACCGTTATGAGCCGTGCTTTACCGACCTGTGTTATCAGCTAAGTGAGCATTACCAGACCTCCTTTAGCGCTGCGCGCCCCTATAGCCCACGCGATAAAGCCATGGTAGAAAGCGCTGTAAGGTTCGTGTACACCCATGTATATGCACCCCTGCGCAAGCAAACCTTTACCAGTATTGAAGAACTTAATACTGCCATGAAGGACCAACTGCTCCTGCTGAACAATAAACCCTACAAGCATACACCCTATAGCCGCTGGTATTACTTCCAGCAACAAGAGCAGCAAACCCTGAGACCCTTGCCAACAGAACCCTTTAGCTCAAAAAAGGTGGTAACACTTACCGTTCAGCGCAACTATCATGTACAACTGAGCGAAGACCACCTGTACTTTAGTGTGCCTTACCAGTTTGTAGGCAAAAAGGTAAAGATTATGTATGATAAACGGGTAGTAGAGGTATACTTTAACCACGAACGTATTGCCCTGCACATACCTAAGTTGCCGCACAAAGTTTATACCACCCAGGCTGAACACATGCCGCCCAACCACGCATATATGCTGGAAGTAAAGGGATGGAAAAAAGAAGAACTGCTGGCAAAAGCAAAACAATTGGGTACCGCCGTACACCAGGTCGCTGTACTCATTTTAGCCAATAATTTTTACGTAGAACAAAACTATAAAGCCTGCTTTGGCCTGCTCATGCTTGATAAGAAGTTTGGAGCCAGCCGCCTGGAAGCAGCCTGTACCAGGGCCCTTACGGGCACCCGGGTAAACTACACCATGATCAAGAATATCCTGGAACGTGGACTGGATAAACAGCCACTTCAACCCGAGCTATTCTCAACC
>REAQ01000335.1 GCA_004294195.1 Sphingobacteriales bacterium
ACATACTGGTAAAAACAAGTGAGCACGGAAGATGGATTACCCGGCAAACCAAACACGGGCACCTTTCCTTTGATGCCAAAAAACAAGGGCTTGCCTGGCTTTTGTTTCACTTTATGAAAAATACACTGAACACCGCAGGCCTCTGCGGCGGCGGCTGTATGGTCATGATCACCCACACTTACGCCACCCGTAACCAACACAAGGTCTGCTTCCTCTAAGGCTTCTTTCAGCGCTGATGTGATGACGCCGAGGTCGTCACGTAAATGCCGGATTGCAAGGATAGGCAAACCAAGATCAGTAAGGGCCGCCCTTAGTCCAAAAGAACTGGCCTCAAATACTTTACCATGGCCCGGTGCTGATCCAGGTTGTATCAACTCGTTACCGGTTACCAATACAATGATTTTCGGAAATGCATACACCTCAACTTTATCAATCCCCATCGCCGCAAGAAAAGCCAATGCCGTTGGCGTCAGCAACTGCCCCGCAGGCATAGCCAGTGCATCTTTACGTACATCGGAACCAATGGACCGCACATGATCACCAGCCTCGGAAACACCTTTAGGTATATGTAGATGTTGCTCACGGATCTCCGCCTTCTCCTGCATGATCACTGTATCTGCTCTCAATGGCATGGGTGCTCCAGTGAATATCCGCGCGGCCTCTCCGGGTTGCAAACGATAGGGCGCACCATCACCAGCAGCTACGGCTGTTATAATCTTCAGGGGTGATTTTGCATCGGCCCAGGCAAAAGCATAACCATCCATGGAGCTTTGTTCATAGTAAGGAATATTGAAAGGGGCAAACAGATCCGCAGCCAATACATGTTGCGCAGCATCAACCAATCCCAGTTGTTGCGTGGGCATCAGATGGCAATGCGCCCTGATCAGTTGCTTGGCTTCATCAACGGCAATCATCCCCCGATGGTTATCATACTGCGGTTAATAATCTGTTCTGCATCCACGTGCTCCAGGTCCGTAAACTGTCCACCCAATGCTTTTTTCTTTTCTGCGATACTCGCCAGGATCAATGGTGCAATATCTTCTCCTCTCCGAAACGGCGTCAGCAAATCTGTTTCTGTTCTTGAAAACAAACAGTTCTTCATCTTACCATCTGCAGTCAATCGCATTCGGTTGCAATCACTACAAAACGGTGCACTCATCGTTGCAATCACGGCAATGCTCCCTGCATGACCCATGATCTTGTATTGCCGGGCCGTATCATGATTGGCTTTCTCAATCGGCATCAAATCATACTGCAGAGAGATCTGCTCCATCATTTGCTGCCAGGTAAATACTCTTTCTTCTTTCCAACGGTTTCCGCTGAAAGGCATAAACTCAATGAACCGAACATGAATGGGTTGATCTTTGGTCCACGCTACAAAATTCAGGATCTCTTCATGATTGATCCCTTTCATCACCACCATATTCACTTTCACCGTAAACCCTTTCTGCACCATCAATTGGATATTCTCCATCACCTGACTGAACTGATTCCTGCGCGTAAGCAACAGGAACCGATCCTGCTCCAAGGTATCCAGACTAATGTTCA
>REAQ01000031.1 GCA_004294195.1 Sphingobacteriales bacterium
GTGTTTTGTGGGGAACATCCTGCAACGAAACACCCAAGCAACCCCTCGGCATCAAGGCCGATGAAGCGCCATGGCAGGGATGGAACAAATACCAGATCAAGCCGGAAGATACACTGGCCCGGTATGGACATGAACTCATTGCCAATACAGCATTGTATTTTGGACCGAAGGGAACCGTGGCGCCCATCACCAATGGTATGAATTGCCAGAACTGTCACCTTGATGGTGGCACCCTGCCCTGGGGTAATAATTATAGCGCCGTGGTGTCAACCTATCCAAAGTTCCGTGCAAGAAGCGGTGGCATTGAAACCATTCCCAAGCGTGTGAATGATTGCTTTGAAAGAAGCCTGAACGGAAAGGCCCTTGATTCCAACAGCAAAGAGATGAAAGCCATTGTTGCCTACCTTCATTGGATCGGTGATGAGATCCCCAAAGGCGCCAAGCCGAAAGGCTCCGGCATCATGGATCTTCCATTGATGAACCGGGCCGCAAGTCCGGAGAAAGGACAGATCGTTTATCAGCAAAAATGTGCAAGTTGCCACGGACCTAACGGTCAGGGACAACCGAATATTGAAGCATACGGCTTTGCCTATCCGCCATTGTGGGGAGAAAATAGTTACAACGATGGTGCAGGACTTTTCCGCCTATCGAGATTTGCAGGTTATGTAAAAGCCAATATGCCCTTTGGCGCCAACTACAAGAGCACACAGCTTAGTGATGAAGAATCCTGGGACGTAGCGGCATTTGTGAATTCACAACCCAGGCCAAAGAAAGACATCTCACAGGACTGGCCAGACATTTCGAAAAAACCATTTGACCATCCCTTCGGACCATTTTCCGATGGGAAGACGGAAGCGCAACATAAATACGGACCGTGGAGGTAGGTTGAAGGTTGCAGGTTGCAGTTGAACCCTACTACGCACTTTGCGACTTAAAAAACGATTTCTATGTGTCAAAACCATGACAGCTCAAGACGTGGATTTCTGAAAGATGTATCGATGGCTGGCCTTGGCATGGCCGGCATTCCGCAGATCGCTTCGGCCCACGGAACGGATCCCGCTGATGAAAAAAGTTGGAGCCGCTCCAGAGCATTGCAAAATGGAAAGGCACAACGCATCACCCTATTGCATACTGCAGACATCCATGCGCAGTTGTATACCCATGATGAATTTTTCTGGGAGAACAACCAGGCTGTCTATCGTAAGCTCGGCGGATTTGCCGTGTTGAAGACGATGCTGAAATCACTCAAAGCTACCAACCCTTCCAATACACTGATCATTGACGGCGGCGATTGTTTTCAAGGCTCCGGCGTTGCGTCTTTGAGCGAAGGGCGGGCCATCGTTCCATTGATCAACAATATCGGATATGATCTTGTGCTGCCCGGTAATTGGGAAGAGGTGTATGGCAAAGAGATGCTAATGAAAGACATGGGCGGCTACCAGGCACAGAAGATCTGCGCCAACATGTTCCATGAAGAAGAAGAAAAAAAAGGCGACCTGATGTTTCCGCCGTATTGGACCACCCACTTCGGTGATGTGAAGATCGGGTTCATCGGATACAATGATCCGCTAACACCAAGAAGACAATCCCCTGCATATTCAAAAGGTATCAAGTTCACCCAGCCAGAGATCAATTCGGCAAAATATATTAAGTACCTACGCGACTATGAAAAGTGTAGCATGGTATTCCTGGTGACACACATGGGTATTGCGCAACAGGTTGACCTCGGCAACAATCCCGCGGTTGATGGTGTGGATTTCATCCTCGGTGCAGACACGCATGAACGAGTGCGGAAACCCATCGATACAAAATATACGAAGGTCACCGAGCCGGGAGCCTTTGGTTCTTTTGTGGCCAAGCTGGATGTGATCATTGAAGATGGAAAACTAAAAGAAACACAGTACAAACTGCTGGAAGTGGATCCGGAAAAGTACAAGCCCGATCCCGAAATGACACAGCTCGTGAAACAAGCCAAAGCGCCATATGCCGCAGAGTTGGATAAAGTCATCGGCTCCACCAAGACTACGTTGGTGCGTTATTTTGTGTTGGAGAATCCGATGGATAACCTGATCACGGATGCCATCATGTGGAAGTTTAATCCAGACATTGCACTCAGCAATGGATTCAGGTTTTGTCCACCCCTGCATGTTGCACCGGGCAAAGAAAAAGTAGACATCACCAATGAATTTTTGTGGAACATGCTGCCCGTTGACAGTGATGCAAAAGAAGGATACATCACAGGTGAAAAGCTCTGGCAGTGGATGGAAAAAGAATTGCATAATGTGTTTGCAAAAAAAGCATCGGAACGTTTTGGTGGCTGGGTGGTGCGTTTTTCCGGCATGGAGGTCAACCTCACCGCAAAGAATGAAAAGGGCAAACGCATCAACTGGATCAAGGTAAAAGGCGAGCCCGTAGACCTGAAAAAATCATATCGGATTGTGGCCTGCGAACGCGAGGGAGATCCGGAAGATATGATTTGTCGCATTGAAAACGTGAGCCAGCCGAAACTGCTGGGCACTACGCTTCATCCCATTCTTCGGGAATATTTAGCCAAGCATTCTCCCGTATCGCCAAAAGTTGTTGGCAAGGTTACTGCAACCGATCAGCCTGCTACGCTGCTGACGCAGCTTGAAGGATATGATTATCAGTTTTCCTAAGGTGACCGTTGTCACTAAAATTGTTTTTGCGACCATCTACCTTTATACAACCTTAAATGACCTCAACATGAACACACATTATCAGGTTGTAGTAGTGGGTGGTGGTACCGGTGGTATCATGACCGCAGCGCAATTGAAAAGGAAAGATCGCAACATGACAATCGCGATCATTGAACCCAATACAGAGCACTATTATCAGCCCGCGTGGACGCTGGTAGGTGCGGGCACATTTAATTTTGAAGATACCAAGCGTGATGAAAAAAAATTGATCCCCCACGGTGTGGATTGGATCAAAGACCGCGTTACCACATTTGATCCGGAAAAGAATATTGTACATACCAAGAATAGCGGGGACCTTCACTATGATTATCTCGTGTTGAGTACGGGGATAAAAATGGATATCGATGGCCTTCCTGGTTTGGGCGAAGCTTTGAACACTGACATTGTATGCAGCAACTACATCGATCCTGAAAAAACATATCGTGTACTGCAGAATTTCAAAGGTGGTAATGCCATCTTCACACAGCCCGCTGGCGCCATTCGTTGCGGTGGTGCGCCACAGAAGATCATGTACCTCGGCGAAGAATATTTTCAGAAATCAGGCGTGCGCAACAAGACCAACCTTGTGTTTGCCACACCGGGTACTGTCATTTTCGGAACCAAGGAATTTGCCGATGAACTGAACAGAATCATCGAAAAGAAGCACATTAACTTCAAGCCCTTCTACAAACCCGTGAAGATTAATGCTGCAAAGCAAGAGATCACATTTCAATACATTAAGCCAGACATAAAAAGATCTTATGCAGATTTAGACAGCACCCTCGGTGAGAGACTGGATGGTGAAAACCTGGTGACCGTTCATTATGATATGTTGCACATCGCTCCACCACAAACAGCACCCGATGTGATCAGTCAATCGCCTTTTGCTACGCCCGATGGCCCTAACAAAGGATATATGCAGGTTGACATCCACACCTTGCAGCACCTGAAGTATGTGAATGTGTTTGGTCTTGGCGATAATGCCGGACTGCCCACTGCCAAAACAGGTGCAGCTATTCGCAAACAAGCACCCGTGGTGGTTGGGAATATTATGCAGATGATGAAGCAACAACCTTTTGGAGAACATCAATATCAAGGTTATTCTTCCTGCCCCATTGTTACGGGTTATGGTAAAATGCTGTTGTGTGAATTTAAATATGACAATGTGAGAGATTCTGATAAGTTGCTCACCAAATTTGTGAACACGGCTAAAGAACAATGGAGCATGTGGATCCTGAAAAAATATGGCCTGCCCTGGTTGTATTGGAACATGATGATGAAGGGACGGATGTAGATTTACTATCTTCGTCTGAATGAGCAATGAACTTCAAAGACTCCATCATAATTCAAAGAAAAGAATACCCCTGGAACAGTGGGGACCCTATCTGAGTGAAAGACAGTGGGGAACGGTTCGCGAAGATTACAGCCAGCACGGAGATGCCTGGCGTTACTTTCCCTTTGAGCATGCCCACTGTCGCGCCTATCTCTGGGGCGAAGATGGCATCGCGGGCATTTCAGATTTTTTCCAGAACCTCAATTTTTCGGTAGCCTTGTGGAACCACCAGGATCCCATCATCAAAGAGCGGATGTTTGGATTGGTGAACTATGAAGGCAACCATGGTGAAGACGTTAAGGAGCTGTATTATTATCTGGATAATACCCCTACACACTTCTACATGGAGTATTTGTATAAATACCCGCAGAATCCCTTTCCATATGATCAGCTGCGAGAAGAGAACCGAAAAAAAACCAGGCTGGAGCCGGAGTATGAAATATTGGATACCGATGCCTTTGCAGACAATGCCTATTTTGATACGCATGTGACGTACGCAAAAAACACCAGTACCGATATCTTCATCAGGATCCGCGTCATCAACCGCGGTAAGGAAGCCGCACCACTAACGGTGATGCCTACCCTATGGTTTTATAACCGTTGGCAGTATGATGATTCTATGCGCAAGCCATCGATCATCGCCAAAGAAGGGAACTATGTTCGCGCCTTGCATGCAAGGCTTGGCTCTTACTATCTATACTATGATGCTCCCGAAGAATCATTTTTCACGGAGAACGAAACCAACCAACATCTTGTCACGGGCAAGGAGCAACGCAGTCCGTTCACCAAAGACGCCATCAATAATGTCATTGTGTCCGGGAAGAATCTGCCGCTGATGCGAAAGCGAAAGCACGGCACCAAGTTTTCGCCCGTGTATCGGCTGAACCTTGCGGCAGGAGAGACCAAAGATATCTATCTAAGACTTGCGGACCATAAGGAGAACGAGCCATTTCCGGCAGAATTTCGTCAACTGTTTGAGATCCGTAAGAAAGAGGCCGATGAATATTATAATACCATTTTATCTACTCCTCCGGATTCAGAACTGCGCAACATCCAGCGCCAGGCCCTTGCCGGCATGCTCTGGAGCAAGCAGTTTTATCATTATGATGTAGAACGATGGATCAATCAGGGCGATGGCATTTCAGACAATGGTCCGCACAAACAATATGGCCGAAACCATGATTGGAAACACTTGAAAAATCAGGACATTATTTCCATGCCGGACAAATGGGAGTTTCCCTGGTATGCCGCGTGGGATCTGGCCTTTCAGTGTATTCCGCTGGCACTAGTGGATCCGGCTTTTGCCAAGAACCAGTTGTTGCTGATCATGCGGGAGTGGTATATGAAACCTGATGGGCAGCTGCCGGCTTATGAGTGGAACTTCTCAGACGTGAACCCGCCTGTGCAGGCCTGGGCCGTGCTGGAAGTGTACCAGACCGAGAAGAAAATGAAAGGGCAGGGTGATGTGGATTTCCTGAAGCGCGCGTTTCACAAACTACTGATCAATTTCACTTGGTGGATAAACCGGAAGGATCCCAATGGCAACAACATGTTTGAAGGCGGATTCCTCGGCTTGGACAATATCGGTGTATTCAATAGGAGCGCTCCATTGAATGCAGGCATGCATCTGGAGCAGGCGGATGGTACGGCCTGGATGGGAATGTTTGCATTGAATATGCTGGACATTGCACTGGAGATCGCGATGCACGATCAGAGTTTTGAAGATACGGCTACCAAATTTTTTGAGCAGTTTGTATTGATTGCGGAAGCACTCAATCACCACGGCATGTGGAACGAAGAAGATAAATTCTTCTACGATACTTTATCTGTTGCGGGGAGTCCGCCTTTGCAGTTGCGGATCCAATCCATTGTTGGCCTCACCAGTCTTTTTGCGGTATCTATCATTAAGAAAGAGATGTTTGATAAGTTGAAAGACTTTTCCAAACGCATCACCTGGTTTGAAAATTATCGAAAGAAAAATGACCTGTTCTGGCCCAACGAAGAGCACAATGAAAAAGACCGCGTGCTGGTGTCCCTGCTTCCCAAAGAGAGACTGGAAGCCTTGCTGCACAGGGTGTTGAACGAGGCCGAGTTTTTATCAGACTATGGTATCCGTGCATTGTCGAAATACTACGAGAAGAATCCATACACCGTAGAGATCTCCGGTGTGCGGCATACCATTGAATATGATCCCGGGGATTCCACCAGTGATTTCTTCGGTGGCAACTCCAATTGGCGCGGACCGGTATGGATTCCGATGAACTACATCATCATCCGCAGCATCCGCCGGTACGGAAGATTTTATGGCGAAGCTAACAGAGCGGCTCATCACCATCTTCACCAAGGATGAAGAAGGCGCCAGGGCTGCGTTTGGAGAATATAATGAATTCTATCAGCGTCCCGGAAACGAGCATCTGATTATGTTCCATGAATATTTCCATGGAGACAGCGGGAAGGGACTGGGGGCGAATCACCAGACGGGGTGGACGGCGTTGATAGCGGATCTCATAGAAAGACTTGCAAAATAATTAGACAATTAGACAATTTGTGAATGCGGCAATGTAGGAAGGCGCGCCCTGCGTTGCGGCGCTCCTGCAGTCACTCCGGGTGGTTCTGCGCAGGCCGGCAACGCACGGCCGCGCTTCCTACATTGCCGCATTTCCGCATTGTCAAATTGCCGCATTAAACCTTGTGATAATATTGTTGAAGAGATCAATCCACCAATAAGTACCAGTGCAAGCGGCGAGATCAGCGGATTGCTGTTCAGAGCAATCGGAGTTAATCCGCCGATGGCGGTGAGTGAGGTAAGTACGATGGGTAGAAAACGAACCTCGCCAGCCTGCTTGATGGCATCGTTCAATTCCATTCCCTGCTCGCGCAGCTGGTTGGTGAAATCAACCAGAAGGATCGAGTTCTTTACTTCCACGCCGGCCAATGCAATGAAACCGATGATGGCCACAAAGGACAGCGGATTGCCGGTAAGCCACAGCATCAATACGCCACCAATGATACCCAATGGAATCACAGAGAGCACAATGAGCATGCTCTTGAAGGTTTTGAATTCCAGCAGCAAAACCATGATGAAGAGGAATACCGTAGCGATCACCACCGTTCCAAAACTTCCGCCAAAGGCTTCTTGCCTGGATTCCACTTCACCCGCCAACTGGATACTGTATCCATCGGGAAGATTCAAACTGGCCTGCTTCGCCATGAAATTATTGATGATGGTTTCTGCCAACACGCCATCCCGGTTGAATGCCGTCACCAATACATAACGCTCTTTGTTCAGGTGCTTGATGGTAGTAGGCGATGTCTCAAACTGGATATCTGCTACCTGCTTCAAAGGAATGGGTGTTCCAGTTGCGTTGTTGACATAGATATTGTCGAACGAATTCAGGGTCGCGAATTTTTCCTTCGGCGCATTCATCACAATATCATAATCGTCTCCTTTTTCATTCGTGTACTGTCCGAGTTCAACACCACTAACGGCAAGGCGTACTGTTTTATCGATGTCGGATGTTAAGATGCCAAGGCTGCGCGACTTATCCGTGTTGATGTTCAGCTTGATGTCGCTTTTCAATAGATCCACATCGTTCCTCACATAAATCGCGCCATCAATAGTATTTAGCAATTGTTCAGCTTTGCCGGCCAGGGTCTTTAAAGTATCGAGATCATCGCCCATGATGCGGATGGCGATGGGTGCTTCGATGGGTGGTCCTTGTTCAAAGTCTTTCACTTCGATCTTGGCGCCGGCCATTTGCCGGAACTGTTCACGCAGCTTGAGGATCAGCTTTTGTTTTTCTTTTGCGTTAAAATCTTTTTCCATCTGCACATAGATCTGCGCGAAGTCTGGTTTTTCATTTTCAGGAATCTCGTTGTAATATATTCTTGGATTGCCCTTACCTACATTGGTGGTGAAATAGGTGATGGATGATTCCGCTCCCAGCACCTTCTCAACCTTCCTCGCCATCAGGTTGGTGGTTTCAATATTGCTTTGGAGCGGCATATTGATGTTCACCATGAACTGTGGTTTTTCAGAAGTGGGGAAGATGCGGAAACCGATGGCTTTGAACAAGCCAAGGGATGCTACAAACAAGCCAAGTGAAATCACAAGGGTAGTCACCGGACGTGCCAGCGCTTTATCCAACAGTTTAGTATAAGAACCGCTGATGAGTTTTTTCAATCCACGCATGAAGATGTTTCCTTCGGGACTGTGATCGGCTTTCAACAACCTGCTGGCCATGAAGGGAACGATGGTGAGGGAAACCAGCATCGACGCAAATACCGAGGTGATCACCGCCAGTGGCAGACTGCGGATGAATTCTCCGGAACCTTCCGGAAGAAAAACCAGGGGTAGGAACGCAATGATCAAGGTTGCGGTACAACCAACCACGGCGAGTGTGATCTGCTTGGTTGCCTCAATGGCCGCGTAGGTTCTCGAATGCCCTTCGCGAAGCCATCGTTCAATATTTTCTACGACCACAATACTATCATCCACCAGCAATCCTAAGGCAACTACAAAGCCTACAATACTCAACTGGTTTAAGGAAAAGCCGAGGAAATTCAATGCAACAATTCCGAGGCCCAAAGAAAGTGGAATAGCCACCATCACCACAATGGAGGCGCGACCGCCCAGGGGAAGAAGCGTGATCATCACGAGGCCAATGGCGATGAGGAAATCGATCCCCAAGCCCGTGAGGCGCCTGTCCACATTATCTGCCTGGTCAAAATTTTTGATGAGATCAATATTGGGCGGAAGTGTTTTTTCAAAGCGGCTGATGATGGGGAGATATGCTTTCTGTGTTTTAGCGATGTTCTCGCCTTCTTTCTGCGCCGCAGTTACTAAAACGGCGCGATGGCCATTGATGCGTACGATGTGTTTCTGTTCTTCATCAGCTAAGTTTACGCTGGCAATGTCTTTCAAGCGGGTGATGTTGCCATTGGCGGCATACACCACGGTGTTACCGATCTCTTCAATGTTTTTATATTTTCCGCTGGTTTTAATATTGAAGGTTTTCTCACCGGCGCGGATGCTGCCCGCAGGAATGTTCGCTGCTTCGCTTTGAATATTGCCGATGACATAGTTCATTGGAATATTCAGCTTGGCAATTTTATCCAGCTGCAGGTCAATCCGCACGGCCTGCTCTTGCGCACCCCAATACTCGATCTTTTTCAGGGATTTCAGTTTCTCGAGTTGCTCTTTCAGTTCTTTTGCATAGAACTTCATTTTTTCATTGGAGGCATTCTCGGAGACCAATGCGATCTGCAATACGTTTACATCAGTGGGTGTGATCTTCTTGATGTCGATCTTGTAGATGTCTTGCGGAAGGCTCGAGCGTAAGCTATTCACTTCACGCACCAGTTCCTGGTATTTGGCATCTACATCGGAACTATACTTGTAATCTACTTCAAGCACGGCGATGCCATCGTGGATATTGGTTTTGATTTCCTTGATGTCATCGAGCTCAGCAATTTTTTTCTCGAGGGGTTTCACCACGAGTTCTTCCATGTCTTGTGGACTGGTACCGGGATATACAACAACGATGGGGAACTGGGGTGGATTGAGTTCGGGATCTTCGGACCGGGGCATATTCATCACTGTAGTGACAGACACCACCATGATCATCAGGAACAGCACCAGGGTCAGTTGGTAGTTTTTTACAAAAAACGATGTGAGTTTCATGGTGCGTTTATTTGATGGCGGTGATGATGGATTGATCATTCAGGTAAGGGGATCCGGAAGAAACGATGTAAGCATAGCCTTCCAGTCCGGAGAGCACCTGAACCGTGTTGTTGTTGATCTGACCGATCAGCACTTCCACTTTCTTGACGGATTTCCCATCATTGCTGGCGAAGACGAATCCCGTTTTACCATTCGCTTCCAGTAGCGATTCATAAGGGATGGTGTAGCCGTTTTGTTTGATTACACTTTTAATGGATGCTTTGCCGAACATTCCGGTTGCGGGTTGTTCCTTACCGAAGCTCACTTGCAATTCAATCGGGAAAGTTCCGTCTGCAGGATCAGCGGCGAGTCCTTTTCTGGACACAACGGCGGGGAAGGATTTTCCAGGGAAAGCTTCAAATGAAATGGTTGCGCTATTGCCTTTATCAATCAGGGCCCATTCTTTATCTGCAACACCGGTAGAGAGAATCCAGGCGGAGGACTTAGATACACCACCCAACAAAAGCACAGCTGAACCGGGTTCGCTGAGCTCGCCCTCGTTTTTGAGTTTGCGGATCACAAATCCGTCCTGCGTGGCATAGATTTTTGAGTACTGTTGATTGAACGAAGCCTGCGTGAGATTCTGTCGGGCGCTCTCCAATCCGGTTTTTGCATTCTGCAGTTGCTCAAGCGTAGCAACGCTATCGTTATAGAGATTTAGCACACGTTGGTAGTCACGCTCGGCTTTTTGGAGGCCGAGTTGTACCTGTTGTACTTGTGCGGAGATCTCCGTCGATTTTGTGGTGGCGAGGAGCTGACCTCGTTTTACTTTATCGCCCTCAGAAACGAGGATGCGGTCTATGACGCCGCCGGTTTTGAAACTCAGGCGCATTTCATCCTGTGTGGAGAGATAACCGGTGACGCGAATGAGGTTGTCTGCCGCTTCCTCTTTGATGGAAATGAGCTTAACGGGAATCGTGTCCTTGGCGGCGATCTTTTTTTCTTCGGCTCTACTGTTGCAGGCATAAGCGGCAACAATGATCAGGAGCAGTGATAGTACGTTTCGCATATAAAATCAGATGAGTGGTTGATTAGTTGATGGGATAGGTGGCTGTTTGGCGTTCGTAATCGGCCATTGCAGAGAGCAACCTGAAATAGTTCAGTTCTTTTTGCAGTTGTGATTGGGTAAGTTGATTGCGGGCGTCAAGTAATTCAATAAAACTGTTGATACCTTCTTTGTATCCGCGATCAATGAGTTTAAAATATTTGGTGGCCGATGTTTCCTGTTGAATGGCCAGCAGGTAGTTGTTGTAATTGTTCCTCGCGTTGTTGCCCGAGTTGAAAGCCGTTACTTCCAGTTTACGTTTTAGATCAGCGGTGCCGAAGTCTGTGTTTTTGAGATCCAGTTCAGCAGATTTGATCTTATATAGGTTTCTGTTACCGGCAAAGAGTGGAACGGTTAGCTGCACGCCGCCGAGATAGAAGAACGAAGACTGCTGCACTTTGAAGTTGAAGTCTTGTGCGGCGAGATCAAGAAAGGCTCCAACCCTTGGCGTGTGATAGGCCTTTGATAATTTTAGTGCATCAGTCTGAATATCTTTCATGACGCCCATTTGTTTCAGCTCCTCGCGTGCGCTCACGTTACCATTCACCTGTAGCATGGCATCATTTCCCGCGTCGGCAATTTGGATGGTGGCGATGGTTACGGGTGCGTTTACATCCCTGTTCAGCAATGCATTGAACCATGCAATGGCTTTATCTTTTTCGTTCTTTGAGTTAGAAAGCTGTGTTTCCACCTGCCGCACTTCTGATTCTGCACGGGAAACATAGGCTGGCAATCCCTTGCCATTGGCCAGAAGGGATTGATTGAGCCTTAGGTTTTCATTTACGAGTGAAAGTGTGGAGCTATAAATATTGATGGCCTTATCTGCCACCAAGATGGTATAGTAGCTCTGCTTGATCTCACGCACGAGCTCCCTTTTGTAAATCTTCACTTCGTTTTCCTGCATCGTGACCTTCTTCTCGTGAATGGATTTATTGTATTTGAGTTCCGGATTGTAAACGGGTACCGTGGTCTTCAAACGAACATCGTAGAAGTTGTTGGGCAGGAACTGTTCAGATACATTTTCTATCTGTGG
>REAQ01000336.1 GCA_004294195.1 Sphingobacteriales bacterium
CCAATCACCCTGCCGTAGAAAATATCATTGTCCAGTTTAGACGTATTCACCACCAGCATCTTGTTGGATGAGGCCCTGAAATTGTACACCATGTCCCTAAAGAACTTGTGTTGCATGCTTCCACTCGCCGTTCCCTTATTGCCTAGCTCATCCACCATCACAATTTCGCCAATATCTATCAACCCAGGTTTGAATGAAATGGTAGGATCCTCCAGTTTGTAATACACGCCCGTGTAATCCACTTTCACACCGGCTTCGGTCAGTTTGATATCGCCCACCAGATCCGGTTCGTCAACCTTGCCCACAATTCTGATCTTGCCTTTTGCCTTTCCGTCCATATTGGAAAAAACAGAACGCAGATAGGTCTTCACCAGACTCACGCGGGTATCCCGGAGATCAGCCGTAGCGTCAATGATTTGATTGGCAGAGTCTTCAAGGTTCACGGATCCGTTGATGTCAAACAAATAGTTTTTATTGTCTGATGATAAATTGAAATTCGCGCGTTTGCGGGCATTGTCCCAATAACCGTTCAAAGAAGTAATGCCGATGGAGTCTTCTTCAAAACGCGTTTGTTCTGTTTGTGCGTTGAGGTACACCTTGACCTTGCCCAACGGATCTTCCACCGTTACCTCACCACTGGTAATACCCTGGATCCTCGGGTTGGTAAAAATGAAGGGGATGATGTCACCCAGGTTCACCCGGTGCAGGGTGGCAATGAGGTCATGACTGTTGCCAAGCTCTGAAGGGATGGAGGAGATGGTGATCTGCTGTTCACCGTTCGACATCCTGATCTCACTGGCGTCTACAAAAGATCTGGTGATGGTGAGTTCACCGTTATTTTCAATGGTCCAGGTTTTTTCATTCAACACCACGGTAGATGGCCTGAAGTTAATCTTCACACCATCTTTCAAATGCTTCACACTGGCAGAAAGCGAAGCCGCATTGATGGTCTGGTTGGCCGCGGTCCTAATATTGATATCTGAGATATCCTTGGATACTACTAAATCAATTTCTGTAGTCGGGAATTTCAAACTGTCGTTCAATGCAATCAATCCCGCTTTTGCCTTGATCCGCATCGTGTCTGAACCACCCTGATCATCCAAGACAAAATCCTCAAAGGAATACTTGCCGTATTTTGCCTGCGGTATATTGGCCTTGAGATTAAAGATATTTTCTTTTGTATCTATCCGCGCCTCAATAGAGCTATAGTCAAATCCCGATAATTCTTTGTCAAACAATTTCAGGTATTGATCAATATTGGTCAGATCAGCACGGAAGGTGAAACGCTCTTCGCTGAGTGGCTTGTTTGGTTTATCAAAATATGCTGGGTAATAATTGGCGAGATAACTATTGATCGTAGCAGGCACTTCGCTCAACCGGAACTTGCCATTCATCGTCATGGAGATGTCGGAATTCTTCACTTCAATCTGCCGGTTCTCATCAATATTCATGGCATAGAGATGCAGGGTATCAAACACATAGGTTTGATCGTCTTTGGTTAATGCCACATCAAATAATGATGCCTCACCCAAAAAATCAT
>REAQ01000337.1 GCA_004294195.1 Sphingobacteriales bacterium
AAAAAGGCGGGAACGATGTTCTCGCCTTTATTTTTTTCTTCCTCTTTTTCTAAACTCCCTGTAGCTGGAGACTTTGGTTTTCTTAGGATCAGTTTTTGGAGTCGGATCGGTCTTTGTCTTTTTGGGAGCAGTGGGATTTGATTTTTGAGTCTTGTCAATCTTTTTATCAAGCAGATCAGTCTTTTTACTGCCCTGATCCAAGCTTTTTTTATATGTCTTCCCTTTTACTTCAGACACAGAACTAGACACTGAGGTCAATAGGGATTCTGTCTCGGGCTCGCTGAGATACCGCCATTTCCCGATGGCTATCTTTCCCAGTGTGATACTCATTATCCTGATACGCTGTAGGGCCGTCACTTTGTAACCCAGCGTCTCGCACATCTTTCGGATCTGGCGGTTAAGTCCTTGAACGAGGATGATGTTGAAACTATGCTTACCCGTCTGTTTTACGCGGCAAGGAAGGGTTGTCACGCCATCTATCCGCACTCCTTCAGACATGTTTCGCAAGAAGCTGCCATCGATGTTTTTATCTACCCGCACTTGATATTCCTTCTCATGCTGGTTTCCGGCCCGCAGTATTTTATTGACGATGTCCCCGTTATTGGTCAGAAAGATCAGCCCTTCAGAATCTTTATCGAGCCTACCTATGGGGAAAATCCGCTTGGGGTAATTGAGATAACTGATGATGTTGCCCCGTATTTTTTCATCCGTTGTAGTGGTGATACCCACAGGCTTGTTGAAAGCGAGGATGACCATTTTCTCCTTGTTGGCAGGCTTAACGATGCTTCCGTCTACCACCACCTCATCGCCCTCTTTATAACGGTTTCCCGTAACCGCAATTTCGTTGTTCAGCAACACCCTTCCGGCTTCTATGAGCCGGTCAGCTTCCCTTCGGGAGCAATAGCCAGTTTCGCTGATGTATTTGTTCAGGGAGATGTCCAAGAGATAAGTTAAGGCGTAAAAATAGCATATTTAGGCGTGGTGAAGCGGGCATCGGGCCCAACATTCATCCATTTTTGCCTTTTTACCTTTGAATTTTGCCTTAATATGCAACATCGCACGCACAATTGCGTCACTAATACAAATCAAAGCTTGTGGAACTGGCTGCAACCTTACCACATATGGACTTGGTAGAGAACTGTAAGAAAGGCGATCCGGGGAGTTACAAGAAATTGTACGACCTATATGCACGGGCGATGTATAATACCAGTTACCGTATCCTGAACAATGTGGCGGAAGCGGAAGATGTGCTGCAGGAATCCTTCATCGATGCTTTTAAACACATCCACAGTTTCGAGAACCGCTCGAGTTTTGGCTCCTGGCTGAAACAGATTGTGGTGAACAAAAGCATCAGTGCGCTGCGTAAATCAAAAATGCAGCTGGTGGATATTGAAGGCACCCAGGTGCAAGAACTTCCACAGGAAGACAGTGTGGATGAAAGGGAGATACAGATGAAGGTTGCAGAAGTGAGACGGGCCATGGCTGAGTTGCCGGATGGATACAGAACTGTTTTATCC
>REAQ01000032.1 GCA_004294195.1 Sphingobacteriales bacterium
GCACAGTATAGTCTTGCCATGACAGACAACATCAAGCTTTACGTAAACTACGTTGGTGGAGAAAGGCCAACCGATTCTCTGGGTTACAACCAGTTTGATGCAGTGCTCACCGCTAAATTCAGTGATAAATTCAACATGGGATTCAATGGAACTTTTCAGTCCACCAAATCCAAAACTGCAGAAGCTAGAAGTTTGAAAGAAACAGCCAAAGACTGGTGGGGCAGTGCTGTGTATCTGAACCTCGATCCCACAGCTACGGTTGGTTTCACTCTGAGGAGTGAATATTTTAGCGACAAGAATCAAATCGTTGCCCTGTCAACTGCACCAGTAGGTGCTGCCATCTGGGCCAACACCTTGTCTATGAATATCAAAGCGGGTCCGTTAACATTCATTCCCGAAATCAGATTTGAATCATCATCAGAAGCGGTCTTTGTCAACAAAGAAAGCGGATCGCTCAAATCAAACACGAGCGCACTTATCGCAGCAATTTACAAGTTTTGACAAGCAGTCAAAGTTGGGTCATAAACAACGGGGAACATTTCTATGTTCCCCTTTTTTAATGTGTCGATTCGGCAATGCGGAAATGCGGAAATGTTGGAAGCTCCGTGCGTTGCCGGGCTGCGCAATGCCCAATGCCAATTGCCTGATGCCTACGCAAAGCGTCATTACCGCATTGCCGCATTACCACATTGTCACATTGTTTATGCGCTATTGCGACCTGCATTAATGATCCCAAAACTGCATCGCATCGCCAGTTTCTCATACACAGATCGCATGGGCGTTTGCACTAGTTGCTCATCCATCTCCCGAACCTTACTGATCGCATACTGCTGAATGGTCAGGAGCGGCAGAACAATTCTTTCCCGCATCTGTACAGACAACTGCTCAACCGGGTAAGAAGCCATTAGTTCCGCCTTCCCATTCAGTTTAGTGAGATACATCTTTGTAAGTTCATATTCATCATGGATCTGTCGCCAGATTTCTCCATATACAGGATGATCAGCAATATATGCCGTTAGCGGAAAGAAACATTTCTTCATTGCCATCTCGCAGTTATCACAAAGGGTTCTGAAAAACGGCGACTGATCATAGAGATCTTGCACCTCGCTCCACCGCCCTTCTGCATCCAGCTTTTTCATTGCCGTGCCCACACCAAAATAGCCCGTAACATTCTGCTTTAACTGGCTCCAGGCACCTACAAATGGAATAGCACGCAGATCTTTCAGGCTCAATCTTCCCCCACCCCTTTTTGCGGGTCTGCTGCCGATATTGGTTTCTGCATAAAACCTAAGCGGGCTCACATGCGAAAGATACTCAAGGAAATAGGGATGATTTTTCAGTCCGATGTATGCCCCAAAACTCGCTTCCGCCAACTCACTGATCAACGCCTCCTCATTTGCAGAAAGGGTTACATTTTTTTCCGAGAATAAATCGTTAGATATTCCTGCGTGAAGCAATTGTTCAATATTGAACTGGGCGGCATCCACGGTACCAAAATTGGAACTCACAGTTTGTCCCTGTATGGTGAGTTGGATCTCCCTGTTGGCAATTTTATGTCCGAGGGACGAATAGAACTTGTGCGTTTTGCCGCCACCACGCGCCGGAGGTCCGCCCCTTCCATCAAAAAATACGACATCAATACCATATTGCCTGGAGATTTCCGTCAGCTCAACCTTTGCTTTATAAATGCTCCAGTTTGCCATCAGGTAACCACCATCCTTGGTGCCATCCGAAAAGCCGAGCATGATGGTCTGTACACTTCCACGCCTGCGCAAGTGCGTCATATACACTTCATCGTCATACAATTCCTTCATCACACCAGCGGCCTGCTGAAGGTCGTCAATGGTTTCAAACAAAGGCACCACATCGATCTTCACGGTATCGCGCTTCCACCCTGCGAGATAAAAAAGGCCCAACACTTCCATCACATTCAATGCACTGTTGCACTGGCTGATGATATAGCGATTGCAACCCTGCTCTCCATTTGTCCGCTGAATATATTCAATCGCCTGTACACTGGCCATCGTTTCATGTACCATCATGTCTTCAATATCCAGACTCTTTAAGGGCTCAAGGTTACCCAGAATCTTTCGTTTTTCTGCATCGCCGGCTTTCAAATACGTACTGCTGATTAAGCCTTTCTCTGCGAGATATTCATACAGCTTTCCATGTACACTACTCTCCTGCCGGATATCGAGCGACGCAAAGTAAAGCCCGAATACTTCCACCCGGTTGATCAAACCGTTGAGCATATTCACAAACAGTGCATTGTGCTGATAGATAACGATCTCCCGAATACGTTTCAACGTATCCAGAATCTCATCAGCAGAAATATCCACCTGGTATTCCGGAATAAAAATATTGCGATAGAGTTTGGTCTCCAGTTCCTGCAAAATATTTTCCACCCCTTCAAAAGTCAACCTGCGTTTGAGCCTCCTGACATCGAGATAATAACATTTGATGGCTGCACCACGTAAAGCATCAGCTACTTTTCGTGTGGTCTGCGCGGTTACAAAAGGATTCCCATCTCTGTCGCCCCCCGGCCAGAATCCCATCCTGATCACAGGTCTGGCTTCTTCTGTTGCCTCAGGAAACTGGGTCTTCAGCAATGAGATGATCCTGCCGCAAGCATTGTAAAAAACGTTTTCCAGATACCAAATCATGCTCACCGCTTCGTCATAAGGTGTTGGCTTCTGCTTTTTGAAAAACGGGGTTTTACCCAACTGCTGCAAATACGTATTGATCTGGTTAACATTATTCTCCTTGATAGCTCTTGAAAGATCATTGATGATCCCGAGGACGGAACCGGGATAAAATTGGGTAGGATGTGCCGTTAGTACCAGGCGGATGGCAAAGTCTGATAATTTCCGGGAGAGTTCTTCATCTACATTCTTCTGCACCACTTCAGACTCAAGATGTTTTAATGTTCCCGCACCGCTCATATCATTTACTTCCGTAAACGCCGCATCTTCCAAGGCATCAAATAAAACAACCTGGCGTTCTACATATTGCACAAACCGAAACAGCAGATCCAACTGATCTTGTTCTTTTTCGTAAGCAGTGTGCCGCTGAAAGAAATCCTGCAGGATCTCCCCGGGACTCATGCGCTTCTTGTACCCATCTTCACAATTGGCCTGCAAGAGGGAAAGCATAATACCTGTTTTTTCAATGCGATGAAAAGGGAGGGACGTAAACAGGCTGTTGTACAACTGAAATTTAATGCCCACCAGATTCTTAAACAGGGAAAGTGAAGAAGAGGAATGCTGACTCATTGTTTTGAGGGAAATATTATTGTCTAAATTACTCAATAATTTACAGAGTTCCGAAGGGTTAGCTTACTTTGCATACCGCATGGAATGGCGTAAAACCATATGGGCCCTCGTTCCGCTTACAATCTGTTTTTTACTTTCCCTGCAACATTCATTTTTTTGGGATACCACCCATCTTGCATCTGCGCAAGCCGATTGGTTTTACACCCATGGTACAAACAGCCTTCTACTGCCTGACCACATTGACAGCGGTCACCCTCCCCTTACGGGTTGGCTTCTGGCCTGGGTATGGAAAATAATGGGGAAAGGTTTAGTGCAAAGCCACTTGATGATGTTTCCCTTTCTGCTTGTAGCGGTTTGGCATATGCTCTTAACCCTCAAACATTTTTTCCCATTCAATTACCCGTTGCTGGCGATCCTCTTTTTCCTGAATCCTATCCTGCTGACACAGTCGATGCTCGTCAGCCCAGACGTCATTCTGTTTGCCGGTCTTTTCACAGCGCTCTTCGGCATACTGGAACAACGACACCTGAAGATCATCCTCGGATCGATGCTTTTGGCCATGGTGAGCATGCGGGGAATGGTTTGTGTTGCTGCAATTGCATTGTTTGGGTTGCTGCGGGACGATAGCTATCGCAAATCCTTCTTTGGCGTACTGAAGTATCTTCTGCTGTTTGTTCCACCAGCCATCCTGGCAGGCGGATTTTTATTCTTCCACTATCAGCATAAGGGATGGTTTGGATACCATGTGGGATCACCATGGGCGCCATCTTTTGAACCCGCTGGATGGAGTGGCTTTCTTAAAAACTTGGCAGTGCTGGCTTGGCGCTTCGCTGACCAGGGCATGCTGTTTCTGTGGTTGCCACCACTTGCCCTTCTGTTCGTTAAACGGGATCGCCTCAGCGGAAGAACAAGGGAATTGCTCACCCTTTTTGTGATCTTCTTTTGCATGCTCGTCATTCCTCAACTGCTGTACAAAGGTTTACTAATGCATCGATACCTATATCCCTGTATAGCCACGCTCACTTTGGTTGCTTTTTCTATTGTATCTGAACGAATGGAATTGAAGAACTATATTATTTTCAGCGCAATATTGTTGGTGAGTGGGTTCTTTTGGATTTATCCCGACCGCATCTCTAAAGGCTGGGACATTATGCCCCTACATTACAGCTACTATAAACACCGGGATACTATGATGGAAAAGCTACGGGAACAACAGATCGATCCCGGAGAAACCGGCGCAGGATTTCCATATGAAATGTCGTCTGCAGTGATTGACCTTAGTGATGATAAAAGACATTTCGCATTCATAGACCTACAACAGAATGCATACGTACTCTATTCCAATATATCCAATGATTTTACCGAAGCACAAATGCAAACGCTTCAATCTTCATGGAATATAGTTGCACGCTCCGGCCAATGGCCAGTGTACTTCGTGTTATATAAAAGGCCTTAAGGATTCCTGAATAATTTTGAACGATATAGCCCCCATGAATCCAACAGGTAACTCAAACTTACCCGTAACACGCCCAGACCGTAGACCACGGAACGTGAAAAGTTTATGCTCGATGAAGCGTCGTCATATCTCGTTGGGCAGCTCACCTCGCAAACACGATATCCTTTCTTGAGGATCTGGCACAGCAATTCATTATCGAAAACAAAATCGTTACTGTTGCTTTCAAAAGAAATGTTCCGAAGTACATCGGCCCGATACGCCCTGAATCCGGTGTGGTATTCACTTAGTTTCTGGTTGATGAGAATATTCTGTACAAGCGTCAACACCCGGTTAAAAAAATACTTGTATAAAGGCATGCCTCCTTTCACGGCACCCTTCCCCAGGATCCTTGAGCCGAGGGACACATCATACTCCCCATAAGCGATGGCCGCACACATCGCAGGGATCATCTGCGGGGAATACTGGTAATCCGGATGCAACATCAGGATGATGTCTGCATCCATGGCCAGCGCTTCCCGATAACAGGTTTTTTGATTTCCACCGTAACCGAGATTGCGTTCATGCCGGATCACTCTATCAACACCCAAATTACTGGCAAGATGAAATGTATCGTCTGCACTGTGATCATCCACTACAATCACTACATCTGCCAGATCAGGGATCGCGCGGATCGTTTTCTCTAAAGTAAGAGAAGCATTGTAAGCCGGCAACACAATGACGATTTTATTAGAATTCAGCATTTTTTCACTTGTTTGTCAAAGATATTCCCCTTATCTTTGAAATCCATCAAAGTAATGGCAAGTCGCTTTACATATCATTCTTTCCAAACCGGCATAGCCGTTCCTGCGTTCATTACCATTACAACAACCATTACAACCCGTTAGGGTTGTGCTTTACCATATCATCCCCCGGGCTTCGGCTACTCTTTCAGGTAAACCCTTTTTAACCTCACGCAAAACAACTTTATGCTCGTACTGAAATTTGGCGGCACCTCCGTTGGGAGTTCCGAAACTATGAAAAAAGTCAGGGAGATTGTTCATCAGTCCCTGAATTCCGATGATGTCATGTTGGTGGTCTCCGCGATGGGCGGCACTACGGATCAACTCATTGACTGTGGTAAAAAAGCTGCTGCCGGTGACGAATTGTATAAATCCATACTCACTGCCATTGAAGACCGTCATTTAAGCACGGTCAAAGAATTGATACCGGTGCAACACCAAAGCCACGTCTTGAGTTTCACCAAGACCTACTGCAATGAGTTGGAAGACATCCTCAATGGCATTTTCCTGTTGGGCGAACTGTCTGCTCGCACCCTTGACAGGATCATGAGTTTTGGCGAATTGATGAGTTCACGTATGCTTGCCGCATCTTTCGCAGTAGATGGTACAGACTGCCAGTGGATCGATGCGAGACAGGTCATCAGGACCAACAATCAGTTCGGTAATGCCATTGTTGACG
>REAQ01000033.1 GCA_004294195.1 Sphingobacteriales bacterium
TATTTATCAGACTGAAACTGTTCAGGAGGCCAAAGAGACCAAAATAGTTATCCCCATGACGATGTGAGATAAAGATATGACTGATCCTGCTGCGCCGGATCTTGAATCGGTTCATCTGCACCTGTGTACCCTCGCCGCAATCGATGAGGAAAGTCTGGTCGTCCACGGTCAGCACCTGCGCTGTAGGATGGCGATCGTGCATGGGCAGCGCTGAATTGTTTCCGAGGATGGTTACGGCGAACATATAACAGGTTGGAGGTTGGAGGTTGAAGATTGGTTGTTAGTCTTTAAATAAATCACGCTCAATTTCTTCCATCTGCACAATGTCCATCGCTTCACTAAGGGTAGGTGTTACGTTCATCAGTTCCAGCAATTCCTCCTTATCCAGCCAGTCTTCCAGTTCCTGCTTCAAACAGCAGATCACCAGGGAATGGTTGTTCTCATAGCTTGTCTGCTGGAGGTTAACCAGTGCCTCGGCCGCTTCCCGTTCCATTTTTGTCACCTGGTCCAGGTTGAGGATTACATTTTTAACGTCAGATTGGGTACAATCATTAAACGTTTTTAAAAGACTTTCTGTCATATTAGCATAGAACGCTTGTTCAAGCACATTTATGACATGAAACTTTTCCTTGGTATCAAGTTTGACATTCATACTAAGTCAAAAGTAAAAAGTAAAAATTCAAAAACAGGAAACGACTTCCTGAATGAACGAAAATCGGAAGCAAAAAAGGGTTTTTAACCCCTTCATAGCACCCTTGGCCCTCCAGCTCTAACTAATTGATAATAACTGCACAATAAAAGGGTGCCCGCATTAGTTTACGTAAAGGAAGTCAAAATTATTCCTTATTATTGTAAGGAGTCACTTTATAAATTTTACCTCGAATGGATAACAACTTTTCGGCCCAGGTTAAAGAAATTATCTCTTTTAGCAGGGAAGAAGCGTTGAGGTTAGGAAATGACTTTATCGGGACGGAGCACCTCCTGCTCGGCCTGATAAGGGAAGGTGAGAATACCGCCGTGAAAATCCTGAAAAACCTTAATGTAGATCTTTACGAACTACGGAAGGAAGTAGAACTTGCTGTTAAAGACAAAACAGGAAAGAATATTGCGAATATCAACAGCCTGCCCCTGACCCGTCAGGCGGAGAAGGTGATTCGTGTAACCGTCCTCGAAGCCAAGGCGCTCAAGAGCCCAATGGTGGAGACGGAGCACCTTATGCTATCTATCCTGAAGAACAAGGAGAACATTGCCACTCAGATCCTCAATCAATTTGATATCGATTATGACCTGTTCCGAAATGAACTGGGCGTAGTAAAGAGCAATGATGTCCGGAGTGAATACACGGATGATCCGGATGATGATTTTGACGAGGAGAAACGTGGATACCAGCAGAAAGCCAAGCAACAGCAGGGTAATGCCAAAAGCAAAACACCTGTGTTGGATAATTTCGGAAGGGACATCACCCGCCTTGCAGAAATGGGAACACTTGATCCCATTGTAGGCAGGGAGGAAGAGATTGAAAGGGTTTCACAGATCCTCTCCCGCCGGAAGAAGAATAACCCCATCCTGATCGGTGAGCCCGGCGTGGGTAAAACCGCGATCGTGGAAGGTCTTGCCTTGCGCATTGTGCAACGCAAAGTATCCAGGGTGTTGTTTGATAAGCGTGTGGTTTCACTAGATCTGGCTGCGTTGGTGGCCGGTACCAAATACCGTGGGCAGTTTGAAGAGCGGATGAAGGCCATCATGAATGAGCTTGAAAAGAATAGGGATGTCATCCTGTTTATTGACGAGATACATACCATCGTAGGTGCAGGTGGTGCCAGCGGCTCGCTGGATGCATCTAACATTTTTAAGCCAGCGCTTGCGCGTGGCGAACTCCAATGTATTGGTGCTTCCACCCTGGATGAATACCGTATGTACATTGAGAAAGATGGTGCGCTTGATCGTAGGTTCCAGAAAGTAATCGTTGATCCGCCTTCTGTAGAAGAAACCATGCAGATCCTGAACAATATCAAGTCCAAGTACGAAGACTATCACAACGTCAGCTACGCTGATGAAGCCATTGACGCTTGTGTGAAACTGTCTGACCGTTACATCACGGACAGGTTGTTGCCAGACAAGGCCATCGACGTATTGGACGAAGTAGGCGCGAGGGTTCACCTGAAGAACATCAACGTTCCCCAGGAAATTCTTGACCTGGAGAAGAAGATCGAAGACATCAAGCAGGAGAAAAATAAAGTAGTGAAGAGCCAGCGCTTTGAAGAAGCCGCGTCACTCAGGGACAATGAAAAACGCCTGCAGGAAGAACTGGAAAAAGCGAAGAATTCCTGGGAAGAAGAGAGCAAACACAAGCGTTATCCCATCTCTGAAGAAGATATTGCTGAAGTAGTGAGCATGATGACCGGCATCCCTGTAAAAAGAATGGTGCAGGCAGAGACGGACAAGCTTCGCAATATGTCCACAGATATGAAGGGCATGGTGGTTGGGCAGGACGAAGCGATCTTGAAGGTGGTGAAAGCCATACAACGGAATCGTGTTGGTCTGAAGGATCCCAAGAAACCCATCGGTACATTCATTTTCCTCGGCCCTACCGGCGTCGGCAAAACCGAGTTGGCCAGGGCTTTATCGAGGTACATGTTTGACTCGGAAGACTCCCTGATCCGCATTGATATGAGTGAGTACATGGAGAAGTTTACGGTGAGCAGGCTCATTGGTGCCCCTCCCGGTTATGTGGGATATGAAGAAGGAGGTCAACTAACGGAGAAGGTTAGGCGTAAACCATATTCAGTGATTCTGTTGGATGAGATCGAGAAGGCCCATCCGGATATTTACAATATCCTTTTGCAGGTGCTTGACGATGGTCAATTGACCGATGGCCTTGGTCGGAAGGTTGACTTTAAGAATACGCTAATCATCATGACATCAAATATTGGTGCTCGCCAGTTAAAAGATTTTGGCGATGGTGTTGGTTTTGCCACTGCATCAAGGGTTCAGAACGCTGAAGAAACCAATAAGGCAGTGATTGAGAAAGCGTTGAAGCGCACCTTCTCCCCGGAGTTCCTGAACAGGGTGGATGACGTAGTCATCTTCAATTCACTGACCAAAGAGAATATTTTCGAGATCATCGATATCCTGATGAAAGGGGTGATGAAGCGGTTGAACAACCTCGGATTTACGCTGGAATTGACGGAAGAGGCGAAGAGCTTCATCGCTGAGAAAGGATACGACCAGCAGTTTGGTGCAAGACCATTGCATAGGGCCATCCAGAAATACCTGGAGGATCCGCTGGCAGAAGAAATTCTCAGTATGAGTATTAAGCCAGGGGATGTGATGATCGCAGACCTGAACAAGGAAGAGCAGAAGATATTCTTCTCCTTGAAGGCAGCGCCTGCTAAAGTATAGGCATAAAGGCATAGAGGCATAGGGCGTTGAGAAGGAACTAAACCCTCCTCAATGCCCTTTGTCTTTATGCCTAATGCCACTTATGCCCTATGCCTTTATGCCTTAATGACTATATTTGACCAGTGAAACCGGTATCAAATATCATCATTACCATTGACGGATGGTCATCCTGCGGGAAGAGTACACTCGCGCGTCAGCTGGCCAAGAAACTGGGTTATGTGTATATCGATAGTGGTGCGATGTATCGTGCCATTACCTTGTATTTTCTCCGTAACCATGTAGATTGGACATCTGTGAAGGAAGTAGAAGAAGCATTGAATAGCATCGACATAGATTTTCACTACAATGAAGCCACAGAAAAGTCTGAGATCTATCTAAATGGTGAGAATGTGGAGTATGTGATCAGGGATCTGGTGGTTGCCGAGAAGGTGAGTGATGTTGCAGCCATCAGGGAAGTACGTGAGTTTGCTGTGGCCCAACAACGAAAGATGGGAAAGAAGAAGGGCATCGTGATGGATGGAAGGGATATCGGCACTACCGTTTTTCCGCGGGCGGAACTGAAAATATTTATGACTGCCGATAATGCGGTTCGTGTGGAACGAAGGTTCAAGGAGTTGTTTGAGAAAAATCCCAATATCACCGTTGAAGAGGTGAAGAACAACCTTGAGATGCGTGACTATATTGATTCTAACCGCGAGGTTTCTCCCTTGCGGCAGGCTAAAGACGCGATAGTACTTGATAATACTAACATTACCGAAGAGCAACAGCTCAAGCAGGCCTTGAAATGGGCGAAGGAAAATTTAAGTCAATAGGCATTAGGCATTGGGCACTGCCGCATTTTCAGATTTCCACATTGAAAAGGCTCGAGACTTTTCTCAGCACTGCTTCCACGATACTATCCGGGCAAGATGCGCCGGAGGTCACAAGAATTTGTACGGGCCTGTGTTTAGGCAACCAGTTGCTGATTACGGATTCTTCGCGAGTGCGCCAGTTGGCGTGCAGGATTTCAGAATCCGAGAGAATGTCTTCTTCAGATCGGATAAAATACGTGGGTAACTTTTCTTCGCAGAGTTCTACGAGCTGTGAGGTATTTGAACTGTTTCTTCCACCTACAACAATGGCAAAGTCTGCTTCTTGTTCCAACATTCCCAATACAGCAGACTGGTTATCATTGGTGGCGTAGCAAAGAGTATCTCTCGTATCGGCAAACCTTTCACCAATAGTTGATGCATCAAGCTGGTGGTGCGTCATGATCACCTGCTTCAGGTAATCCGCAATGGCCTGGGTATCTGTGGCCAGCATGGTGGTTTGGTTCACCACTCCGATTCTTTGGAGATCTTTATTTACATCGAAGTCCTCAGAGAACCTATCAGCAAATTCAGTATAGAACTGCTCTGTAGGTTTTTCTCCGATGATATATTTCGCAAGTTCAATCGTTTCTTTCATGTCATTCACCACAACAGTTGGGGCATGAACGGCGCTATGAGAGAACGTGGCTCTGGTTTCTTCGTGGGTGGGCTTTCCATGCACAACAATGGTGTACCCTTTCTCTGCGATTTGCGCGGAACGGTTCCAGACCTTTTCTACAAAAGGGCAGGTGGTGTCATACTTTTCGATAGGGATACCGAGGCCGCGAAGTTTTTCTTCAATGGGTATGGTGGTTCCGAAAGCAGGGATCAACACCACGTCTTCCGGTGTGATTTCTGCAAAGTCAACAATTGGATTGCCATAAGTGTCCATGATGAAGCGTACCCCTAGTGCCTGCAGATCCCTATTGACAAAGGGGTTGTGGATCATTTCACTGAGCAGGAAAATTCTTTTGCCGGGATTTTCTTCTACAGTACGGAAGGCGATCTCGATGGCGTTCTCCACGCCATAACAAAAGCCGAAATGTCTGGCCAGGTAAAACCGAACAGGTCCCAGATCCATAAGGGAGGGCGTAAAATCCTTCTTCAGTTTGTCCGCCTCCTTACGTTTTGCCTTCAACGCAGAAATCAATGGGCTACGATATGTAGTGGGAACCTGGAAGGTTTTCATATCTGCAAAAATAGCTAATAGCAAGTAGCAAATTGCTATTTTTACAGGTATGGGTTTTCAAAAAGCAGAATGGGTTCTCAGGACCAATGTTTATGAAGTTAACACGAGACAGTATACTTCCGAAGGCAGTTTCAATGCATTTATGAGCCATCTGCCCAGGCTGCAAGACATGGGCGTGCATACCTTGTGGTTCATGCCCATTACACCAATCAGTTTGGAGAAACGGAAAGGAAGCATGGGCAGTTACTACGCCTGTTCAGACTACACGGCTATTAATCCTGAGTTTGGAACGATGGAGGATTTTAAAACGCTGGTACACACGGCTCATGAAATGGGGATGAAGGTGATCATAGACTGGGTGGCAAACCATACCGGAGCGGATCATCGTTGGACGAAAACCCATCCGGAATATTATATTAAGAATGAAGCTGGAGAATTCTACGACAAGCATGGCTGGGACGATGTCATCGATCTTGACTATAGTAACCCGGAAATGAGGAGAGCTATGATCAAAAGCATGCTTTTTTGGATCGATACCTGTGATATTGACGGCTTCCGTTGTGATATGGCCATGCTGGTTCCCGTTGATTTCTGGCATGAAGCCAGGACTGTGTTGGAAGCGGAGAAGCCTTTATTCTGGCTGGCTGAATGTGATCAGTGGAATGAACCCCAGTACCTGGATGTTACCCATGACTTCGTAAGGTATCATCAGCCTTTACATACGCTCGTTGATACCCTATATGGTTACAATGGACTCAAGCCGAGGCATGCGATAAGGGCTTTATTTACCAGCAATCACGATGAGAACAGTTGGAACGGTACCGAGTATGAGAAGTATGGAGACATGGCGAAACTGCTGGCGGTGTTTAGCTGCACTTGGAACGGAATGCCTTTGTTGTACAGTGGGCAGGAGATCCCCAATCAAAAACGACTGGCGTTTTTTGATAAAGACGCTCTGAACTGGGGTGATGAAGCCGGATTGCATACATTTTATCAGAAGTTACTGCGGCTTCGTTCAGAACATCCGGCACTTCGTGCAGCCAGCGACGAAGTAGAAACCCGGTTTATAGCTGCCGATCATCCGGACAAGGTCATCCTGTTTGAAAGAGTAAGTGCCGGACGATCTATTGTGGTTATATTGAATTGTTCACCCTATCCTTTAGAGGTTCATATTTATAGCCAAGATGTTTTAGAGGCTACTTATTCCAGTCTGTTTACCGGTGACCATATTAGACCTGCAGATAATCTGTATCTGCCAGTTTCCGCCTGGGGCTTTGAGGTATTGGTTTCTTAGATACTACTTAAATTAGTATTGTATTCCCGTAAAAAGGGCATTTAAAGCCTTTATGCATAGTAAATAGTTATATATGTTACTATTATAAGTAGTATTCGGTTAATTAGTGGTATGTTTGTTGCACAGATGGAAAAGGGTTAGCAATTTAACAGCGCCTTACTCGTTAAAGTAGCCAATTATCCCTCTGAAAGATCAACCCTGCCGGGTCTGTAAGCCTGTGCTTATGGCAACCTGGTACTACTGAATTCAGTAGAATACGTAACCCTAAACGAAAAGAATCCGATGATAGATGTCGGCATCATTGTGGCTAATCAGGTACAGAGTACCTTCTATGAAACGTATCTAAAGAGTACGAAGAGATTCCGGATTAGTTTTTCGGTAGACACCCTTTCATCTCTCACTACTGCCATTATCGTCTATGGAGAACCGGAAGTATTGATTATTCAATCCTTGCAGGAGATCGGTTCCATTGAAGAGTTTTCAGTGATCCTGAAATCCCGGCAAACATTAAAGTCGCTGCTCATCTTGGAGAAACCCGAAGACCTTGACCTTGCGTACGTGACAAGACTCGGAATCCATGGCTATCTGCAAAAGTCCGGAAATATCCAGGAGTTGACGGATGCTATGGAGAAACTCGTGGCTGAGGGCGGTTATATTTCCCCGAGGATCGCCACACATCTCATCAATAATTTACAGAAGAGGCCTGAAGACAGGTATAATGAACTCCTTACCAACAGGGAAAGGGAGATCATGAAGTTTATCTGTGAGGGGTTAACATATAAAGAGATCGCCGAACGGATGTTTATTACGCCGTTTACGGTGAATCAGCATTTGAAAAAGATCTATTTGAAGTTGAAGGTGAAATCAAAGGGTGAGTTGATCTCAAAGATGTTGTCTGTGAAGTAATGTTATTGTGTTATTGAGTTACTGTGTTACTGTGTTATTGAGTTGTTGAGTTGTTGAGTTACTGTGTTATTGAGTTGTTGAGTTGCTGAGTTGGTCCATAAAAACATGTGACTGAGGTGGCGAAGCCCTGTTTGGAAGCCTGGAATTCCTGGTATAATTAAATAAAAAAGCAAATTTCGAAATCTAGCATATGAAGCAACTAAAACATCTGGCATTACTGGCGGTGGTGGTTATGATGGCAGCAAACAGTTCCTGTACTTCACCAAAGGAATACGTTTACCTGAATGACCTCGTAGAAGCCAAGGATAGCCTGATAGGACCTATGGCACCTTTCAGGGAACAGTATATTGTTCCGGACGACCTTCTCCACATCCAGGTTTCTGCATTGAACCCCGAGGATGTGCAAATGTTTGAGATGACCGGCATGGGGTCTCAGATGAACATGCAGTTTGCCACCAGCAATCCACAGGTGATGGGTTATATGGTTGACAAACGGGGCATAGTCACATTGCCCTATATCGGAGATTTTAATGCAGCTGGTCTAACTCTTCGTGAGATGGAGATCTTCGTGACTGAAAAGCTGAAAAAGTTTGTCAAGGAACCAGTTGTGCGGGTACGATTCCTTAATCATATGATCACTGTATTGGGTGAGGTGCAGCAACCGAAAATGGTGCCGATGAATTTTGAACGAATGACACTCATCGAAGCCCTTGGGATGGTGGGTGACCTTAAGTATACGGGTTATGCAGACAATATTCTAGTAGTACGCGAAGAGAATGGGGTGCGTACCAGTGGCAGGGTAGATCTTCGATCCAAGACCGTTTTCAACAATCCCTATTTCTACCTGACCAACAGGGATCTTATTTATGTGGAACCTGTTCAGGCTGCTTATGTTAACAGGGGAGACAGAACGGGTAAATACCTCGCTACTTACGTTGGTGCGGGTGCAACCCTGATCTCTCTCGTCATCAGTATTATTGCAATTACCAGGTAATCAAACACAATATGCAAACGGACAACGAATTGTTGAAAACACTGGCCAACCAGACCGATAAGGAAGAGACACCTGATATTAAGGGTTTCATCGTGCGCAATTTCAAGTACTGGCCGATCCTATTGATCCTGATGATCATCGGGGTAGTCCTTTCATGGCTTTACGTGCGTTATACGCCAAAGAGCTACAAGGCGGAAGCCATGCTGGCCATCAAAAAAGATCAGGGTCTTGCTGCGGAAGGCGGCTTGCGAATCTCTTTGATGGATGATAAAGTGGCTCTCGAGAAAGAAGTAGAGATTCTCAAATCTCCGGACGCCATCGAACAAACCATTAAACTGCTTCACCTTTATGCTGACCTGAAGAGCAAGGGAAGGCTGTTGAAAAAAGATGTGTATGGGGATAACAGTCCATACATCATTACCGTGGAAAACCCAGATCTGATCACAGGTGCAGGACCATTTGATATCACATTTACACCAGGTGATTCAACCATCTCACTGGATGGGAAAAAATACATCTTTGATTCAACGTACACCATGCCTTGGGGCAGGACGCGGTTTTCAAAGAATCGCCGATTTACCGGAAGGGATAAGGAAGATTTTGTGTTGAGTTTCATTTCAGTGGAAAACCTTCGGAAAGATATCGGTGGAAGACTTGGT
>REAQ01000034.1 GCA_004294195.1 Sphingobacteriales bacterium
AAGTAAAATGTAAATGGTAAAGAAGATGTTATGTTGTGGCTACGGGCTCAATGGTCCAATGGTTAAATGGTTCAAATTTCCCACTGCAAAAAAAAGACTGCCTCATTTACTTTTGAGACAGTCTCTTCTAAAATTTTGTCCTTAGAATTTCCTATTAATGCTTGGCGTCTGCCTCGTCATACTTCTTCTGGTAGAAATCAGCCTTAGCCTTATCTTTCTTCATACCATATGCATAATTCAAAAGATTGCAGGATGATTTGAAGTTTGACTTGTCGTGCGTTTTCAACTTGCCTTCTCCATCAAACATGGTGAACACTTTCTCAAGCGGTGCAATGGATCTGTCTGCCAAAGCAACGATTTCTGCATTCATGTCTGCTTTCTTTTTCACATCTTCTGGCTTGGCTCCTTTGATTGCCCTAACCTCATCTTCCTTGAAAAGCGCCTGGTTGTAATAATGTTTACCCAAAGAAAGCCAAACGTCAGAATTTTCTGGTTTCAAAGCAGCAGCCTTGCTATACAATTCTTCAATCTTTTTCAGGTTTTCTGAATAGTTTGCAGGCCTTTTAGATGCGTCTGCAACGTGGGTTTCAGCAAACAGCTCGTTACCATATTCAAACAGCATGTCGAAATTATCAGGATTCGCAGTAAGCATTTCGTCGTACTTCTTGTACAATGCTGCCTTATCTCCTTTGTCTCTAACGTAATCCAGTTCCAACAGCGGTAAATAGTCGTCTTTAGGATACAACTCCTTACCTGCAGTAATATATTTCATCATGTTGGCCTCGTCCTTCTTATCGTAATAGTGCTTTGCGAGGTAACGATACGAAGTGGCCATCTCCGGCTTGCCGCCAACTTTGGCGTCGGCAAGCTTACTGAAATACTTGACCGCATCATCATCTTTCTTTGCATTCAAGGCAGACAAGGCTGTATAATAAGTAAGCGTTGTATCCAATTTGTACAAACCCCAGCCTTGTGAGAAGATATAATCTCCATATACGCCGGTATTTTTAAATGCTTCCAGTGCTTCAGGATATTTCTCCTGGTTGTATTTGTCTGCAGACTCTTCAAAACTGGTGGTATAGAGATCATACACCGGTTTATACTGGTCCATCGTCATAAACACCTGAGCCTGTGTTTTGTCTACTTCCTGAAGCTTTTTGATGGCTTCCAGCGCTGTATTCCTGTTCTCGAACGTATTGGGTTCTTTAGGATTTGGGAAAATAGCCAGTGCGCTATAGACCTTCGCTTTCAGATACCAGGCTTCGGCATTTTTAGCGTTTTTAGGATTGGCCAGTGTTGCATCGATGGATGTTTTTGCCTTGTCCCATGCATTAGCCGTGATAAATTCTTTGGTTTTCTTCACATCCTGTGCAAAGAGTACCGTTCCAGCGATGGCCATAGTTGCCGTTAGAAGAACTCGCTTCATTTGTTATCGTTTAATTAAAAGTGAATGCTTTTATTCCGGTGTATTTTCGAAAGCTTCTCCACCCTCACCCTTATCACTCTCCCTGTCCTCTTCCTCATCGAGTTTGGTGATAGCAGCAATCTGGTCGTCTTCTTCCAGCCTGATCAGTTTCACGCCTTGTGTGGCACGTCCCTGTTCACTGATCTTGTCCACCGACATCCGGATGGTGATACCCGAGATACAAGTGATCATCAGGTCCTCCTTCGGCGTCACATCCAAAATACCCACCAATTTACCAGTTTTCTCGGTTACAGAAATCGTTTTTACACCTTTTCCACCCCGGTTGGTGATCCGATATTCGTCTACGGGTGTCCGTTTGCCGAATCCATTCTCGGATACTACCAAAACTGTTCTGCTGGTATCATCTTTATTCACACATATCATACCAACTACTTCATCGCCTTCTCCTTCCACTTCAATGCCTGCCACTCCGATGGCGCCCCTCCCTGTTGGCCTCACTTTATCTTCCGGAAAACGAATGGCTCTACCGCTTTTCACGGCCATGATCACCTCGCAATTGCCGTCTGTCATCTTGGCTTCCAGCAACTGATCGCCCTCAACGACGGTAATGGCATTCACGCCGGTTGCACGGGGTCTGCTAAAGTCTTCTAAATTCGTCTTCTTGATGATGCCGTTTTTGGTGCAAAGGACAATGAAGTGTTTGGCCACAAACTCCTCATCTGCAAGATTTTTGACATCGAGGATGGTGCGGATCTTATCGTCTGGTGGAAGCTGGATGAGATTTTGAATCGCTCTGCCCTTGCCCTGTTTCTCTCCATCCGGGATCTGATAAACCTTCAACCAGTAACACCTTCCTTTTTCGGTAAAGAACATCAGGGTGTGGTGAGTACTGGCCACAAACAGGTGTTCAATGTAGTCTTCCTCTCTCGTCTTTCCCCCCATGGAGCCCCTGCCCCCTCTTTTCTGTATCCTGTACTCTGCTGCCGATGTTCTTTTGATATATCCGAGATGAGATACCGTGATCACCACATCTTCTTCCTTGATCAAATCTTCGAGGCTCATCTCATTGTCAAGGTAAGTAATCTCACTGCGGCGTTCGTCTCCAAATTTCTCCTGTACTTCACGCAATTCCGTCTTGATCAGTTCATACCGCAAACCTGCATCTGCCAGCAAAGCTTTTAGTTCAGTGATTAGTTTCATGATCTCGGCATACTCTTCCTTGATCTTATCGATCTCCATTCCCGTCAGCCTTTGCAGCCTGAGGTCCAGTACGGCACGAGCCTGAATCTCCGTCATCCCGAACTGGCTGATAAGCCCTTCCCTGGCCTGTTCCGGATTGGTACTGTTGCGGATTAATTTGATGACTTCGTCCAAGTGATCCAGCGCAATGAGATAACCCTCAAGTATATGCGCTTTTTTCTCTGCTTCTTTCAATTGGTAGGTAGCCCTGCGGATGACCACTTCGTGACGGAAGTCTACAAACTCCGTGATCATGTCTTTCAGGTTCAAAGTCCTCGGCCTTCCTCTTACGAGTGCAATGTTATTGATACCGAATGAGGTCTGTAGCTCTGTAAACTTAAACAACTGATTAATGAGCACATTGGCAACGGCATCTCTACGAAGATCAAGGACGATCCTTGTACCGTCCTTATTGGATTCGTTGTTCACATTGGTAATTCCATCAATCACTTTATCAATTACCAGTTGGCCTATCCGCGAGGTGAGCACGTCTCTGCTTACCTGGTACGGCACTTCGGTGATAATGATCTGCTCCCTGCCATTGGCCTTGGTTTCTACATGCATCTTGCCACGAACCACTACCCTTCCACGGCCGGTCATCATCCCCTGTTTCACCCCTTCCATACCATAAATTACTCCGCCCGTTGGGAAATCAGGCGCCTTCACATATTGCATCAACTCTTCTATGGTGACGTCACGGTTATCAATAAACGCAATACAACCGTCCACTACTTCTGTAAGGTTGTGGGGCATCATATTGGTGGCCATACCAACGGCAATACCACTTGAACCATTTATCAATAACTGAGGAATTCGGGTAGGCAATACCGTTGGTTCCTCCAGGGAATCGTCAAAGTTCAACTGGAAATCCACCGTTTCTTTTTCGATATCCTCAAGAAGATAGTGGGCCATACGCTGCATCCTTGCTTCTGTGTAACGCATAGCAGCCGGTCCTTCGCCGTCGGGTGAACCAAAGTTACCCTGTTTATCTACCATCGGGTACCGCATGTTCCACTCCTGTGCCATACGCACAAGTGTATCGTACACTGCAGTATCACCGTGGGGATGGAATTTACCCAACACCTCACCCACAATACGGGCACATTTCTTGGTTGGTTTGTTGAAATCGAGGCCTAGTTCATTCATCGCATACAAAATACGACGGTGAACAGGCTTGAGACCATCGCGTACATCCGGTAATGCCCGGCCTACTATGACACTCATGGAGTAGTCAATATAGGAGGCCTTCATCTGCTCCTCGATATTCACAGGTATAATGCGGTCACCATCTCTTGTCGCTTCAGGCTTATTCAGCTCATCCATAGTGTAAAAGGAGTTTATTTTGGCGGGTAAAACATCAGGGGTTGCTCACCCTGAATCCTACCCCTCGCCCCTGTTTTGACAGGGTTCGCAAATGTACTTTTTTTAGGCCGTAAAACCTTGCAAAAAACCCTAGTTTTCAGTTCAGTACAACAAGTTGTGAATAACCGTTTTACGTCAAAAATTCCCCCCTTTTTTCAGGGCCGTAAACAGGGTATTTTCAGGCCAAAAACCTCCTATGTCTGAAGGATTGAGACATTATAACGAATCATTCACATGCATTGGATAGTAATTCATTGTACATTTATAGGGGGGTTACAACACATGTCAGGCAAATATCTACTTCTGCGGGATAATAAGCAGTCCGGGCCGTATAGTCTGGATGACATCAAAATCATGGGTCTGAAAAAATATGACCTGGTTTGGGTGGAAGGTAAAAGCGCAGCGTGGAGATATCCTTGTGAAGTGGACGAGTTCAAATCATTTGCCCCGCAGGTAGATGAGCAGCCTTACGACCGGTTTTATAAAAAGCCGGCTCAGCAGGAGCACTATCAGTTTCAGCAGTCTTCTTCGGCTCAAAACAAGCAACAGGAAAAAGCGCCGGCTGAACAAAAGAAAGCTACTGGTAAAGAAGAAATCAGGAGGATTCCGCCAAGGAAATATGTATCTATCTCTCTGCCCGGCAACATCCGTGTGAAAATTGAACCAGAGAAAAAAGAAGCGGACAAAAAAACAATCATTTCCAAACCACTGGAAAAAGAGGAATCACCGAGCAAGCCTGTATTGGAGCCTATTTTCAGTGCAGAGACGAAGAAACGGATACCTGAGATTGCTGCGGAAATTGTTTCGGTTTCAACAGCAGCACCTTCCGCCTCGGGTGTTGAAGCAGTGCCTGCCAAATTTTCCGGCAATGATCTGGTTCAATACATTGCTTTTGGAATGGGCATCCTCACCATTGTAATGGTAGCCTACCTTGTATACAGCAGCATCACCGATCCATTGGTGGCCACTCCACCCACGCGGTTGACGGAACAGAAACCAAAGCAAGTAACTACTGTTGAATCTACCGTTGCGGGACAAATTCCGAATGCGGCGCCTGAAGAAATGGAAGGAGATGGTTTGTCCGCAGAACAACAAACAACACCCGTTCCACAACAAGAGAAAGAACAGGAGCCGATGAGTACGCTTCCGGTTAAAAAGACAACCGTAGTGCGTTTCAACGACGATAAACCGCAGACCAATATTCAGGATCCATCAAGCCCTATGGTGAAAAGCCTCGCTTCAAAGGTGAGTACGAGCCTGAACAAGTATAAGGTGAACGTTTTTGGTGGACTGGAAGATATCCGTGTGAGCCTGCAGAATCAGTCGTCTTATAAACTTGATCTGGTAGTAGTTGAAGTACAGTATATCTCCAACAATAATAAAGTAGTAAAGACCGAAACCCTGCGATTTAAAGATGTACAGGCTGGCGAATCTGCAGAGATTCTTGCACCCAAATCCAGCCGTGGAATCAAGGTGCAGACACATATTAGTTATATCACCTCTTCAGCTGCAGGCATTTCAGAAAACTTATAGGTTCAGGTGCATTTTCTTACCTTGCAGACTACCCTTAGGTTATGCAGCAAATCCTGATTCTTGGTGCCGGGAAATCCGCCACCATCCTCATTGATCATCTTATTCATTCGGCCGCCATACAAGATCTTTTCATCCATGTGGCTGATGGCCAACTGCCTGTTGCGGAAGCCAAGATCAAGGGCAATCCCAGGGCTGCCGCCTACGCAGTTGATCCAACTAACGAAGAAGAACTTCAGAACCTGATCGGGAAATCAGACCTGGTGATATCCATGTTGCCACCACCCTTTCATCCTATGGCGATGAAGGCCTGTATTGTACGGAAAAAACATTTCCTCAACGCATCCTATTTAACACCTGAAATGGCTGCCTGGGATGCAGAAGCAAAACTTCTGGGCCTTACCATGCTTTGTGAAATGGGGCTCGATCCGGGCATCGATCATATGAGTGCGATGGAGATGATTGACGGGATCCGGGCTAAGGGCGGTAAGATCACTGGCTTCCGATCCCATTGTGGCGGCCTGATTTCGCCTG